>JAFUUE010000083.1 GCA_017483945.1 Paludibacteraceae bacterium
CCATGCACTTGCCGTCCTTCACGGCCGCCAGGCTGCCGCCGTTGCCGATATGACAGGTGATGATACGCTGTTTCTCGTAAGGCACGCCGAGGAACTCGCAGGCGCGGGCACTCACGTAGCGGTGGCTCGTGCCGTGGAAGCCGTAGCGGCGCACACCGTATTTCTCATAGACCTCGTAGGGTAGCGCGTACATGTAGCTGTAGGCCGGCATGGTCTGGTGGAAGGCGGTGTCGAACACACCGACCTGGGGCAGGCCGGGCATCAGTTCGCTCACGGCGCGGATACCCTTCAGGTTAGCGGGGTTATGCAGCGGGGCCAGGTCGCTGACCTCCTCGAAGGCGCGGATGACCTCGTCGTCGATACGCACCGACTTTGCGAATTTCTCGCCGCCATGCACCATGCGGTGGCCTACGGCGTCTATCTCCTTCAGGTCCTTGATGGCACCTATCTCCGGGTCGGTCAGCAGGCTGAAGATGAACTTCACGCCCTCCGTATGCTCGGGTATATCGTGCATGATCTGGCGCTTCTCGCCGTTGGGGAGTTTGACCTTGACAAAGGCGTTATCCAGTCCTACACGCTCGGCACCGCCGCTGGCGATGACCTCTTTGTTGTCCATGTTGTACAGCGCGTACTTAATCGACGAGCTGCCGCAGTTTAACACAAGTATCTTCATAATCTTAAATCTTGAATTTTAAATCTTGAATTGGATAAATCCCATCTCGAATGGGATTTATCCAATCGCCTGATTAGCCGTAATGATAACCATCTGCACGATGTCCTGCACCTTGCATCCTCGGCTCAGGTCGTTGACCGGTGCGGCGATGCCCTGGAGGATAGGACCTACGGCGTCGGCGCCGGAGAAGCGCTCCACCAGTTTATAGCCGATATTACCGGCCTGCAGGTCGGGGAAGACGAGCACGTTTGCCTTACCGGCTACGGGGCTGCCGGGTGCCTTGGTCTTAGCCACGCTCTCGATGAGTGCGGCATCGGCCTGCAACTCGCCGTCGATGGCCAGCTCCGGTGCCAGTTCCTTGGCGATACGGGTAGCTTCGGTCACCTTGTCCACCAGTTCGTGCTTGGCGCTGCCCTTGGTGGAGAAGCTAAGCATGGCCACGCGCGGGTCGAAGCCGCCGAGAGCCTTGGCCGTCTCGGCCGTGGAGATAGCTATCTGAGCCAGCTCCTGCGCATTGGGGTTCGGGTTGACGGCGCAGTCGGCGAAGACGAGGAAACCGCCCTCGCCCAGGTGCGTGGCGGGGGTGAACATCAGGAAGGCACCGCTCACGATGCTCACGCCCGGCTTGGTCTTCAGTATCTGGAAGGCAGGGCGTATCGTGTCCGCCGTCGTGCCGCGTGCACCGGCCAACTCGCCGTCCGCATCGCCGTTCTTAATCATCAGACAGCCCAGGTAGAGCGGGTCTTTCGCCTTGGCGGCCGCCTGCTCCTCGGTCATGCCCTTGGCCTTGCGCAACTCGTAGAGCAGGTGCGCGTACTCCGCCATCTTCGGGTCGGTCTCGGGGTCGAAGATCTGTGCCTCGGCGATATGCGCATAGCCCTTCTCCGCAGCCATGCGGCGGATGGTCTCGGGGTTACCGATCAGGGTCAACTTGGCAATCTTGTCACGAAGGATGATGTCAGCCGCCTCCAGGGTACGGGGCTCGTCACCCTCGGGCAGCACGATGCGCTGCGGATTCTGCTGCGCGCGCTTCAGCATGTTTTCTAATACATTCATGTTCGTTATCGTTTATAATAATAAATAGTTTCTACCTCTCTCCACTCTCTATCCTCCGCCCACCTGGGACGCGGGCGGCTCGCCCGCGAGCGCGTCAACAGACGCGATTGTGCCCGAATGGAGCTTTTGATATTCGACTCTCTCCGCTATCTGCTGTCTTTCCGTACTGCAAAGATACAAAATATCGCGCATATACGCAATATATATGGAAAAAAAAACATTTTTTTCAAGAAATATTTGTACACTCCAAAAAAATGTTGTAACTTTGCACCCTGAAACGTGCCGGAAGCACCTACTTTTGTGTCGGAAGCACCTAAACAATATACAACCAACCATGCGCCGTTACTCTTTATTGTCCATTCTTACCATCGTTGGAGCACTGACGCTCACAACCCCCGCCGCTGCTCAAGAGGTCGCGGTCGATGAGCCTGTTGTCAAGAATGACACGCTGGGCATCCACCCTTGGAAAGTGACCGACAACGTCAACCCGAACCTGCAGCACTGGTCCCTCTTCATCGACGGAGGATTCAACATCTTCGACGGCGACTTCCACTCCGAGCGGAAGAACATCGTCTGGATTCCCACGGTGGGCGGCGGATTTGAATATAACTTCAACTGCACATGGGGTATCGGTGCCGAGTACCACTTCTCGGATTTCAAGGTGCCCGGAGCCGACAACGGCGACAACGCCGACCTGCTCCTCAAAGGATACCTCCACCGCGCGGACGCATTCGTCACCTTCGACATCTTTAACGCTTGGCGCCCGCAGAACCAGAAGAAGCTCTTTGCGCTCAACCTCATCCTCGGCGGCGGCCCCGTATGGTACAGACGCGACACCTACTACGGCACCTCTAAACACCAGCCTATCACCGACATAACCGAGCAGGAGGAGAAGATAAAAGGGCACACCGGCTCACATCCCGAATGCCAATACAGCGACAATAACTACCGCGCTACAGCCGCCTTCCTCGGCGGTGCCTCCTTCGAGTTCAACATCACACGCGAACTCCAACTCGGACTCCGCGCCACCTATAGCTATTTCACCGAAGACGGCGTGGACTACCGCTACATGGGCAACAACAACGACGGTATCTTCGACATGACCCTCATGCTCCGCTGGAAGATACAGGGCCGTCCCGAATCGCATGTACGCAACGGCGCCAGCGAGCAAGTCATCGCACAACGCAGCATGGAAGACTACTCCGGCGCACGCAGGAAAGATACGGTTGTCATCTATAACCACCAGATTGACACCCTCTACATCATCAGCCGCGACACCTTATATAGTATCCATCGCGACACGCTCATCAATCAGGCTACCGGACGCGTGGAGTACGAAGGCGACTACCACTATGTCTATTTCGCCAACGACGACGCCACCATCGACGAGACCGGCATGAAGCGCATCCAGGAGGTGGCTAACATCCTGCTCCGCGAACCTACAGCGTGCGTCGAAGTGAGCGCCTACTGCGACAACACCGGCACCGAGAAACATAACATCGAGCTCTCCGACCGCCGTGCGCAGAATGTTGTAAACGAGTTGGTTGATGAGTTCAATATCGACCGCAAGCGCGTGCAGTTCATCAGCAACGGCATCCTGCGCAACCGCCGCAGTGCCGGCACCTATGCGCCCAACCGCCGTGCCGAGATGCACATCATGACCCAGGAGGACTTCCGCACCAAGTATGGCGAAGAGCCCCTCATCAGCACCGTCCGCGTCATCGAGGGACAGACCCTGCGCCAACTCGCACGCAAGTACTACAACAACCCCGCCTGCTGGTACTACATCTACCAGGCTAACTCCGGCAAACTCACCTCCCCGAGCGAACTGCCCAACGGCGTACGGCTCCGCATCCCCGAGCTCAACGACGAGCAGAAGAAGATAACCGACGAGAAAGCACAGCAGATGTTCGACTCGGCCACCAAGTCCAAGTCCGGCCTGAACAGCCGCCTGCAGCAGTTGCGCGACAAAGCCGACTCCGTCATGGCGACGCCCGAAGCACAGGACATGCTCAACAGAGCCGACACCCTTATCCAAACCGTCATCGACGCCAAAGACCGTCTGCTCGGTCAGTAAGACATACCTCGTCGGCAGTCGCCGGCCCACACACCTACCCCGTCGGCAGTTGCGGGGACAGAAAACAGCTGCATGGTCTCATAGCTCAGTTGGTTAGTAGCACCTGACTCATAATCAGGGGGTCCTAGGTTCAAGCCCTAGTGAGACCACAGAGCGGGGAGCGTCATTCGACGCTCCCCGCTCTTGTTCATGTCGATATCACCCCCTACCCGCCCGCAAGAATCCCACCGAACACACCCACCGCGTACGCGGGCGTATATATCTCCCCCCTTACCGAAAGGAGAATCATAGTAACCCCTAAGCCCCCCCGACAAAACACAACCAAACCGCAGACAGCTACGGATAATTTACGGAGGATATACGGAGGATATACGGAGGATAATACATTCAGCATAATACAATCAGAAATCTATAAGTACAACTCTAATCACAATTATCGACAAAAAAAAAGCACCCCCACTCTTGCATATATCCGATTTTTTGTGTACCTTTACATTGCAATTCACAGATCAGATATGAGAAATCAAATCTTAACTAAGCAAATGCGGAATTTCTGGCTGGACTACCGGTCGGAAGTGCTATTCCTTCTTCTGCTTCTGGCAGTAACGAGTTTCAGTACATGGTTCGGACAATTTATAGACGCCGACGTCTATGATGATATACTTACGCCTGTTTTTAATACGGCTACGGTAATAGCCTCTCTCTGCGGAGCATGGATTCTGTTGCGCCATTCGAACGGAATGCGTACACGAATTTTCTTTGCGTACGCACTAATCGTTTGGGGACTAAGCGACCTCATCTATCTCATCGGTTGGGCAATTGCGCCTCACCGAGTCATGGACATGGCAGCACATGAACTCACCACCTACGAACTCGTACTTGGTAACCTCTTAGGATGGGTCCTCCTGCTCTATCCCACGGAAGCACTCCGACCCGGATGGATGAACTGGAAAAGAGCGTTCCTACAGCTGCTCCCCTTAGCAGTGCTGGCTACATTGGACGATGTGCTTCCCTGTAATCTCTGGCCTGTCATTGCGCTCTATCCGTATATTCTCCTGGCACTCCTCTTTGGTCACATACGCGCCTATCGCAAGTGGTGCGAGGATAACTTCTCCTCTCTCGACGATATAGATGTCCGCTGGATCATCCGCTATAGCATTATGCTCTTTATCGTGGGGCTCAATTATATATGGATGTGCTCCACCCATTACCACACTCGCGGCTTCACCCAACAATGGTTTGTCGTCCTGATGTTCATTTATGCCACCGAGCAAATCCTTTTCCGACAGGACCCATGGAGGGAAGTACAAAGGGACGATGTACAACGCACTAACCAACTACCCACCTCAAACAGCGAAGCGTCAAACCCTCAAACCCTCCCTAACAGCGAAGCACTCAACGCAGAACGCCGTCTCTTCGAGCAATGGATGGAGACGGAAAAGCCCTACCTCAATCCAAACTTCCAACTCACCGACCTACGTACTGTGCTACCCATGAACCGAACCTATCTTAGCCAGTTCATTAATACTCACTACGCTTGCTCGTTCTTCCAACTCGTCAACCGCTACCGTATCGAGGAAGCGAAACAACTCATGACCGTGAATCCGGATATGAAACTCTCCGAGATAGCTTCCCGTTCGGGATTCTCCTCGCCGGCCGTCTTCTCACGCACCTTTGCCCGCGAAACCGGTCTCTCTCCCGTTGAATGGCGCAACAGCCGTTCCTAAATGCCCCCAAAGTACACCATCCTTCGTTACTATCTGCACTAAACAGGACACACAAATGTGTCAAAATTGACACCCCACTTTGCACGTTGTCAATTTCTGCGCATATACTTTGTATATGCACCTTGTTTTGTGTAACTTTGTGAATAAAATGTACGTTCTCGAACACCGAGAACTAACCGAGTGACATAAAAACGATCTTTAACATACCGGATTACCGAAACAGGAGACGCAAGTCTGTTTGCAGGAAATCTGCCAGAGGCATTCCCTCGTTTCCTACGACAAAGGCTTGCAGCGGCTTGTATTTGGAGTTGAAGATATGCAGTCCGGCATTGGTGCGGGCGTTATTGCTCTTCACCTCTATCGCCACTACGGATAGTCCGCGCTGGAGAATAAAATCCACCTCGGCATTATTCTCCCGCCAGTAGTAAACCTGCATGCGGTGTTTCTCCGCCTGAGAAAGCAGATAACTGCCTACCGCCGATTCCACTTGGCGTCCCCATAAAGCGGCATCGGTGCGGACGGAACCAAAAGTAGTCTGGTTATAAACATTCATCAGGGCGTTGTCGAACACCTGCAACTTAGGCGTACTGCTGTACTTACGTGCTTTGTCACGTGCGTATTTCTGCAAGCCCGCTACCAAGTTGGCTTCCGCAAGTAGTTGCAGATAGTTGGCTAACGTGGTGGCGTTGCCTGCTTCCTGTAGGTTGCCTAACATCTTCCGGAAAGACAACTCTTCGCCGGAGTAGGCGCAACACATCGTGAACAACTGACGCAGCAAGGCGGGCTTGTAGATATTGCTGGTTTGCAGTACATCTTTGTTGATAGAGGCCTCTAAGATGGCGTTCTCCACATAGCTGCGCCATCTCTCTTCGTTAGCTATCATCTCCGCGGCACCGGGATAGCCGCCGTAATAAATATAGGTGTCTATATCCCAACCGAACGCCTCGTGCATCTCGGACCACGTCCAGTGAGTCATACGGATGAGTTCAAACCGTCCGGCTAAAGACTCTGTCAGTCCGTTCATGATCATCAGGCGGGACGAACCCAGGAGTACCGGTTTGATAGGCTGATGATTGAAGGTGTCAAGATCCCATTCTTTCTTGACTCGCTCAGACCAGTTGGGGATCTTCTGCACCTCGTCAATGACCAGTATCAGTTGTTCCAGTCTTTGGGATTGCACCATCAGTCGGGCTGACTGCCATTTCTCCGCCAGCCATTCGTCGGAAGCATATATATTGTCCGCCGAAAAGAACAGATGAGGTATGTCCAGCTGCTCCATGGCTTGGGAAACCATCGTTGTTTTACCTACCTGACGAGGACCAACAATCACTTGAATGAACTTTCTCGGCTCTTTGAGTCTTTCTGTAAGTTCTTTAATTTCGGTTCTTTGTATCATATAAAACAGAAATGTTCAAAAGTAATACTAAAAATGTTCAGTTGGTGTAACATTTTTTAATCCGCTCCAAAGGTACTACAAATATTTGGAATACACAAATTATTCCGCAACTTTTTGCTTTTTTACTCCGCAACTCTTGAAATCCGGTAATCCGATAAATTATTGACAGGTCCAAAATTACCCAAAATTAAAGAAAATTATTTTGTCCACAGAGTATGCAGATTAAACGGATAAAATAAATTTTTGGATAATTGTTGATAATTGTTGACTGCGAAATAATAATTTTTGAATCATTTCGGATAATTTTGGCCGAAGAAGAAATCTGTTTAATTTGTGTAATTTGTGAACGAGAATTGTCTTTAATTGTTGATAATTGTTGACTGCGAAATAATAATTTTTGAATCATTTTGGATAATTTTGGCCGAAGAAGAAATCTGTTTAATTTGTGTAATTTGTGAACGAGAATTGTCTTTAATTATTGATAATTGTTGACTGCGAAAGAATAATTTTTGAATCATTTCGGATAATTTTGACCGAAGAAGAAATCTGTTTAATTTGTGTAATTTGTGAACGAGAATTGTCTTTAATTGTTGATAATTGTTGACTGCGAAA
>JAFUUE010000084.1 GCA_017483945.1 Paludibacteraceae bacterium
ATTTGGCTAAAAGCGGGTGCATTTACCATTGGGTCATTTACAAAGTACCATTTGGCTAAAAGCGGGTGCAAAGGTAGTACTTTTTTTTGATATACACAAATATAATCGAACTATTTGTGCGTTTTTTTTGCGTAATGATGCGATTTTTTGCGTTATTGGAATATTTTTTGTACTTTTGCAAGCGTAGAATGAGAACGAACAACCCTACGATAACGAACGACACTACGACAGCGCTGACGGGGACGGTCCCGAGGCAGGAATCGTAGCCAAGCAAGGAGGACAAGGACGTGAAAAGGTTTACAGAACGAACAGGGATGGCAGTGGCGGTGCTACTGTGGATGTGCGTCGGGCCGATGGCGGCGCAGTACCGGACTGAGATACAAGATGCGGGTGTGCGCACGCTTCGGATGCGGTATGCGGATGCGGGAACGGGTGAGCCGATAGGCGGTAACCCGGAGCGTCCGTACCTGATTATGGAGAACGGAGCGATAGGCGCCGACGGGGACAAAGACGGGCATGTGGTAGAGGTGTCTTTCGACGAGATGACGCATGACATCAGTCAGTACACATACACCGTGATACACTTGGACCGTCACGGGCAGCCGGACGGGTTGCAGAGCGGCGAGTACCTGCAGGGGTTCACGACGCGTGACATCACGGACTATGAGCTGTCACTGAACACGGCGCGAGACTATACACACTACCGGTTCCTGTTCCCGAACGAGGAGATGACGCTGACGGCGAGCGGTAACTACGCGATAGTGATATACAAGGACGGCGCTCAGGACCAGGCCGTTGCCACGGTGTGCCTGAGTGTGGTAGAGCCGCGGGTGCGGATAGAAGCGCAGGTGCGTTCGCAGACGGATATAGAGTTCAACGGGCGTTACCAGCAGTTGGACATCGACATCAACGGTATCAGTTCGTCTTCTCCGGCGACGGACTACAGTCTGGTGGTCCGCCAGAACGGGCGCCAAGACAACATGGTGTGCGACCTGTATCCGACCTATGTAGAGAGCAACCGGTTGCGTTTTGTCAATCACAAGGGTTTGATTTTTGAGGGAGGAAACGAGTATCGGCATATCGACTTGTACTCGACATATATAGCAGGCGTGGGTGTGGACCGCATAGTATATGACCACAACGACTACCATGCGATACTGTTAGACAACGAGTTACGCGGGACAGGCGCCCGCGCAAGCGGCGGTGTGGTAGCGGACAAGAGCGGGACGCCGTATATCCATGAATACGACGTGAACGGACAGTTTGTGGTGAATGCGGAGCGGACGGATTATGACGACAGCGAGGCGGAATATATGTGGGTGCATTTCGCGTTGTCGTGCCCGGCTCCGTGGTTTGACGGGAGCGTGTATGTCGGCGGTGATTTGTTTCAGAATCAGACGGATAGCCGCAACAGGATGCAATATGACAATGAGGCCGGGTGCTACTACCTGAATGCTCTGGTGAAGCAAGGCGGTTATGATTACCAATACTGGTTTGTGGGGAAAGGAGGCGAAAGCAGAAGGCCGAGAGCGGAGAGCGGTGTGAGAGCCGGCGGCGTGACGCTGCAGCGGACAGAGGGGAGCCACTGGCAGACCCAGAACGAGTATGCGGTGTATGTGTATTTTCATCCTTTCGGGGCGAGATACGACCAGTTGGTGGGAGTAGAAGTGCTTGGTCGATAAGAGCTATCACGTTGTTTCGGTTCTTTTTTGGGGGACCATTCGGAGCAAATTGGTACGAAACACTCCCGAGATCCGTCGGAGATCCGTCGGGGATCCGTCGGGAACGGTACGGGTTTGGCGCGGTCTGATGCGGCAATCGTAGTTTGTAGGGTCGCCGTTGAGCGGCGAATCGCGGGCGAGCCGCCCGCGTCCCCGGTGGCAATCGTGGCCTGTAGGAGCGCGGCTGATGTTGTAATCGCGGGCGCATGGAGGGGGGAGACGGAGGGGAAAAAAGCAGAAATTAGGGGGGAGGATTTACGTATGTCGTTTTTTTTGCTTACCTTTGCAGGGAAGAATGATTTTCAGGATACTCTGAGAAGTCATCCTTACGGACATCTCAAAAACCGTCATAATAATCTTAAAAGCATATATAACCATGGAAATCAAAGAATTGAAGGAAGCCTTTGCGCAGGCTTACGGTCATGAAGCAGACCGCATTTATTTCTCCCCCGGACGTGTTAATCTGATAGGCGAACATACCGACTACAACGGCGGCTATGTATTCCCATGCGCGCTGTCATTCGGTACGTACCTATTGTTGGGTCGGAACGGTGGTAAGACGATGCGTTTCAAGTCGTTGAACATGCCGGAGATAGTTGAGGTAGGTTTGGATGATTTGACGACTCCCCTGCCGGGCAAGAGTTGGGTGAACTACCCGATGGGCTGCATGGCGTGGTATGTACGCCACGGTCATCAGTTCGACCAGGGGTTGGATATCCTGATATGGGGCAATGTGCCTGCGGGTGCAGGCCTGAGCAGCAGTGCTGCGCTGGAGGTGGTGGCCGCTTTTGCCGCCAACGATTACCTCGGGCTGAACTACAACCACACGGACTTTGCGAAGATAGGTCAGTTGGCGGAGCATGAGTTTGCGGGCGTGAACTGCGGCATCATGGACCAGTTTGCGTCGTCATGGGGCAAGAAAGACCACGCTATCCACCTGAACTGCGACACGTTGGAGTTTGAGCACGTGCCTGTCAAACTGGATGGTATAAAGGTAGTTATCGCGAACACTCACTCTCCTCACCACTTGGATTCGGGTGCCTATAACGACCGTGTAGCCCAGTGTCAGACGGCGCTGGAGCAGTTGCGCACGGTTCGTCCGGCGCTGAAGAACTTAGCGGAGTTGACGGAGGCAGAGTTTGAGCAGATAGAGGGCGCTATCACGGACCCGACAGCCCATAAGCGTGCGCGCCACGTGGTGGGCGAGGTGCAACGTACGGCAGATGCTGTCCGTGCACTGAAAGCCGGTGATATAGAGACGTTTGGCAAGCTGATGAATGCAAGTCATGTCAGTCTGCGCGACGATTATGAGGTGACGGGTCTGCACCTGGACACGCTGGCCGAGGAGGCTTGGAAGATAGAGGGCGTGTTAGGTTCGCGCATGACGGGCGGCGGTTTCGGCGGTTGCACGGTGTCGCTGGTGCGTGAAGAGGCTATTCCCGCCTTCATTGAGCAAGTGGGCAAGGCCTACAAGGAGAAGACGGGCATAGAAGCGGACTTCTATATAGCAGAGATAGGCGACGGTGCGCGCCGCATTGAGTAATCAGATATATCACTATGTTACAGCACGATACATTCAACAGAGAGTTGGACGGCAAGGCTGTTCGTCTGTTAGAGTTGCACAATGCGCACGGGATGCGCGTGCATGTGACTAATTACGGTGCGAAGTTAGTGTCGCTGTATGCTCCTGACGCAGACGGCGCGTTGGCGGATGTGCTACTGGGTTTCAACACGTTAGACGAGTGGCTGAGCAAGGAGACCTACTTCAACGCGGTGATAGGGCGTTGCGCCAACCGCATCCGCGGGGGGCATTTCGAGTTGGACGGCGAGTCGCACCAACTGGCTGTGAATAACGGTCCTAACCACCTTCACGGCGGTGTGAGCGGCTTCAACGAGCGTGTATGGGAGATAACGGAAGTGTCGCCGATGCATGTGCGCTTGACGTATGTCTCTCCGGACGGCGAGGAGGCGTATCCGGGCGAGTTGCGCGCGTCGGTGACCTATCAACTGACGAACGACAACGCGCTCGAAATCAGCTATGAAGCCACATGCGACAAGCCGACTATTGTGGGCTTCACGCAGCATGCCTACTTCAACCTGCGCGGCGAGGGCAGCGGCGATGTGCGCGACCATGTGCTGCAGGTTTTTGCGGACCAATATACGCCGTTCGACGAGACGGCTTGTCCGACGGGCGAGATAGCGGAGGTGGCGGGCACGCCGATGGACTTCCGGGAGCCTGTACGCATCGGTGAACGCATTGATGATGTGTTCTTTGCGCCCGGCCGAGGGATTGACAACAACTTCGTTCTGCGCAAGTCAGCGGCAGCGGGTCAGCCCGAGTTGGCGGCGGTGCTGTCGGCGGACAAGCGGCGCATGGAGGTGTGGACGACGATGCCGGGACTGCAGGTCTATACGGGCAATTATGTGGAGCGCAACGTGGGCAAGAGCGGGCGCGAGTATGATGTGCAACATGCAGTGTGCATGGAGGCGCAGAACTTCCCCGATGCCATTCACCACGCGCAGTTCCCCTCCCCCATCCTGCGTCCCGGGGAGACGTATCGTCACAAGTGTATCTACCGCTTTGTGTGAGGGGTGCTACGCCCGCTTGAGCGTCAACAGAGCAAGGAAATCATCTATGAGCCGAGTGGTTCGGGCCTGATTTAGCAGTCCGACCACCGGCTTTAGTAGTTTTTCCGTGCGAGGATTCCATCAGCGGCTGTATATTAGCAGGTTAACAATGTCATAAAGAGTGCCTTTGTCACTCCCCGATTTGGCGGATTAAGCCATTTTTCGTACCTTTGCATCGGCAAACCGCTCAGGCGGAAGATACACATGTTAAACCTGTCAATCAGTGAATAATGAAGACTATCATTTATGACAATCAGCCGCGGTGGCGGTATTGGTTACTCCCTATCCTATTGAGCATAGGGGTCATTCTGTTTATAGAAACGGCCGGATTTGTCGTGGATTACTATATACTCGGCACCGGTTTCAGTTGGTATTGGCGCCCGATTATTACGGTGGTGTCCGTGGTGTGGACTACAACTCGCTACGCCACAGGCTGCACATCACGGAACGGGAGCGTAATGACCGGGAGCGGTCACTTGTAGAGCGCCTGCTGGATATGGAGAAGCGGACGCTATACCGTCGCCGGCAACTCATTGCGCAACGGATGGGAATCTCTGCAACGGATATCCGCATGAAAGTGAGCGAGTATCTGTCGTTGCCGGACTGATTCGGCATGTTATTTCGCAAAAAAAATACACTCCGCTCTTGCGCATGTGTATTTTTTTTTGTACCTTTGTGTTTAGTTTCCGAGGTTCTCGGAAGCGTTCACAACGCATATCACAACACACCATAATAATTGTCTGCGGGACAGTTGTGAGTTCCAACGACGTAAACACTTGTAGGTTTATACATTATGATTACAATCACATTCCCCGACGGCAGTCAGCGCGAGTATGCAGCAGGCATCAGTGCGCTTGAGGTAGCCGAGAGTATCAGTCCGCGGCTGGCAGCAGAAGTGCTGGCGGCGACAGTCAACGGTCAGCAACAGGACCTGACCATGCCTATAGAGCAGGACGCGACGCTGCGTCTGCACAAATGGGACGACGCAGAGGCGAAGCATGCCTTCTGGCACACGTCGTCACACCTGATGGCGGAAGCGCTGCAGGAGTTGTATCCGGGCATCCAGTTCGGTATCGGTCCGGCTATTGAGAACGGTTTCTACTACGACGTCTATCCCGCAGAGGGTCAGAGCATCAAAGAGGCGGACCTGGAGGTCATCGAGAAGAAGATGCAGGAGATAGCCCAGCGCAAAGAGGCGGTGGTGCGCCGGAGCATCAGTAAGGCCGATGCGCTGCGTGACTTCGAAGCACGCGGGCAGCACTACAAATGCGAACTCATCAGCGAGTTAGAGGACGGCCATATCAGCACCTACACCCAAGGCAACTTCACCGACCTGTGCCGCGGTCCGCATATCCCCTCGACCGAGCCCATCAAGGCCGTCAAGGTGCTGAGCATGAGTGCCGCCTACTGGCGCGGCGACGAGAAGCGCCCGATGATGACGCGTATCTACGGCATCAGTTTCCCGAAGAAGAAGATGCTGGACGAGTACCTGGCGCTGCTGGAGGAGGCGAAGAAGCGCGACCACCGCAAGATAGGCAAGGAACTGGAGCTGTTCATGTTCTCGGACATGGTAGGCAAAGGTCTGCCCATCTGGCTGCCGAAAGGCACGGCGCTGCGTCTGCGTCTGGAGGATTTCCTCAAGAAGATTCAGAAGCGCTACGGCTACCAGCAGGTTATCACGCCGCATATCGGCAGCAAGAACCTCTATATCACCTCGGGTCACTGGGACCACTACGGCAAAGACTCGTTCCAACCCATCACGACTCCCGAGGAGGGCGAGGTGTATCTGCTCAAGCCGATGAACTGCCCTCACCACTGCGCCATCTTCAAGAACAGCCCGCGCAGCTACAAGGACCTGCCTTTCCGCTGCGCGGAGTTCGGCACGGTGTATCGCTATGAGCAGTCGGGTGAGTTGCACGGCCTGACCCGCGTGCGTTCGTTCACGCAGGACGACGCGCATATCTTCTGCCGCCCCGACCAGGTGAAAGACGAGTTCATCCGCGTCATGGAGATTATCCAAATCATCTTCAAGTCGCTGAACTTCGACAATTTCGAGGCACAGATATCGCTTCGCGACCCCAATAACCACGAGAAATACGTCGGCTCGGACGAGGTATGGGCCAAGGCCGAGCAGGCCATCATCTACGCCTGCGAGGAGAAAGGTCTGCAAGCTCGCGTCGAGTACGGCGAGGCGGCCTTCTACGGTCCCAAGTTGGACTTCATGGTGAAGGATGCGCTGGGCCGCCGCTGGCAGCTCGGCACTATCCAGGTGGACTACAACCTGCCCGAGCGCTTCGGACTGGAGTATGTGGGCGAGGACAACCAGAAGCACCGCCCCGTGATGATTCACCGTGCGCCGTTCGGTTCGATGGAGCGTTTTGTGGCCGTACTCATTGAGCATACGGCCGGCAAGTTCCCGCTGTGGCTGACGCCGGACCAGGTAGTGGTACTGCCTGTCAGCGAGAAGAGCAACGAATATGCATACAAAGTGCGTCAGATACTGGAGTCGCAAGACGTACGCACCATCGTGGACGATCGCGACGAGAAGATAGGGCGCAAGATACGCGACAACGAGCTCAAGCGCATCCCGTACATGCTCATCGTGGGCGAGAAAGAGGCCGAGCAAGGACTTGTCTCCGTCCGCCAGCAAGGTGCTGAGGAGAAGGGGCAGATGACTATCCAAGAGTTCGCCGACCTGATAAAGACCACGGTGGACCAACAGATGAATGCGTATTAAGAGTCGAAAGTCAAAAGTCGAAAGTCGAAAGGTGCGTAGCGCACTCCAAATAAGCCAAATATGAGTTTCGTTCACCTACACGTCCACTCCCACTACTCCGTACTTGACGGCATGTCGAAGGTCACCGACCTGGTCGATAAGTGCGTCAGGACCGGCATGCCTGCCATGGCCCTCACGGACCATGGTAACATGTACGGTATCAAAGAGTTGCTGGACTACAGCAAGAAAGTGAATGCCAAGCATAAAGAGGCGTGGGAGCAGGAGCATGCAGGCGAACCGTACGTGCCGGTCTTCAAGCCGATAGTCGGCGTAGAGGCCTATTGTGCCCGCCGCGGGCGTCACTCCATGAGCGACGAGCGTGCCGTGAACGGCGAGGGGCGGCAGTACATCATCGACCGCTCGGGCTGGCACCTCATCCTGCTGGCCAAGAACATGCAGGGGTACCGCAACCTATGCAGCATCGTCAGCATGGGCTTCATGGAGGATGCGTTCAACTACACATCCCGCATCGACAAGGAGCTGCTGGAGTTGTACCACGAGGGAATCATCTGCTGCTCGGCGTGTCTGGGAGGCGAGATACCGCAGAAGATAATGAACGTGCTCGCGCGACAGGAGACCGACCGTCTCATCGCCGAGCAAGGCGTCGAGGCACTCGTCCAAGCGGGCGAGGTCTTCCGCGAAGCGGAGGAGGCCGTGCTGTGGTTCAAGAACCTGTTCGGGGAGGATTATTACATCGAGTTACAGCGTCATCAGACCGACAAGCCGGGTGGCGACCAACAGGTGTTCCAACGGCAACGCGAGGTCAATCCGGTGCTCATCGCCCTGGCGCACAAGCACGGCATCAAAATCATCTGCACCAACGACACCCACTTCGTGGAGGAGGAGCACGCGGAGGCGCACGACCGGCTCATCTGCCTGAGTACCAACCACTATGTGGACGACGAGAACCGCATGCACTACACCAAGCAGGAGTGGCTCAAGACGCCCGAGGAGATGCAAGCCGTCTTCAGTGACCTGCCGGAGGCACTCGCCAACACAAAGGAGATAGCCGACAAAGTCGAGCTCTACGACATCGACTCCGGCCCCATCATGCCGCTCTTCCCCATCCCCGAGGATTTCGGCACCGAGGAGCAGTACCGGCAGCGGTTCACCGAGGAGCAACTCTTCGACGAGTTCACGCAGAACGAGAACGGCGAGGAGGTGCTCTCCGAGGAAGATGCGCGTAAGAAGATAAAGAAACTGGGCGGCTACGACCGGCTCTTCCGCATCAAGTTGGAGGCGGACTACCTGGCGCACCTGACATGGGCGGGTGCCATGAGGCGCTATCCCCACCTCAAGGAGGAGATTGACGCCATCGGCGAGCAGGGACTATACACCATCGGATGGGACATGAACGGCCTGGACGAGAAGAACCGCGAACTGGTGGAGCGCATCAAATTCGAACTGCACATCATGAAGACCATGGGTTTCCCCGGTTACTTCCTGATAGTGATGGACTTCATCCGCGCGGCGCGCGAGGAGCTGGACGTGAGTGTCGGCCCCGGCCGCGGCTCCGCGGCCGGCAGCGTGGTCGCCTACTGTCTGCATATCACCGACCTCGACCCGCTCAAATACGACCTCCTGTTCGAGCGTTTCCTCAATCCCGACCGTATCTCCCTGCCCGATATAGACACCGACTTCGACGATGCCGGACGAGGCAAAGTGCTGGACTGGGTGAGCAACAAGTACGGCCAGACCCACGTGGCGCACATCATCACCTACGGCGCGATGGCTGCCAAGTCGGCCATCGCGGATGTCGGACGTGTGCAGCGTGTGCCGCTGGCGCGCGTGAACGAAATCAAGAAGTTCGTGCCCGAGCGCGGCTTCCCCGACAATATCAAGGACGAGAAAGGCAAGTCCCCAAAGGTCAACCTGAAGAACTGCTACAAGTACGTGGACGAGTTGCGCGAGCTCTACAACGGCGGCGACCCGGCCATCCGTAGCATGCTCGACTACGCCCAGCAACTGGAGGACACGATACGCCAAGTGGGCATCCACGCCTGCGGCGTCATCATCGGCGCGGACGACCTCATGAAGTTCGCCCCCCTATCCTCCGTCGAGGACAAAGACAGCAAGAAGCGGGTGCTCGTCACCGAATACGACGGGCATGTCGTCGAGAGTGTCGGGCTCATCAAGATGGACTTCCTCGGACTCAAGACGCTGACTATCATCAAGGAATGCCTGCGCAACATACGCCATGCACGCGGCGAAGAGGTCGATATAGACAACATCAGTCTGGAGGACGAACAGACCTACCAACTCTTCCAGGAGGGACGCACCATCGCCGTCTTCCAGTTTGAGTCGGCCGGCATGCAGAAATACCTCAAGGAGCTACGCCCGACGCTCATCACCGACCTCATCGCCATGAACGCCCTCTACCGCCCCGGACCGATGGCGTATATCCCGTCCTTCATCCGACGCAAGCACGGCGAAGAGCCTATCTCCTACGACATACCCGTCATGGAGAAGTACCTGAAGGACACCTACGGCGTGACCGTCTATCAGGAGCAGGTCATGCTCCTCAGCCGACTGCTCGCCGGATTCACACGAGGCGAGTCCGACAAACTGCGTAAGGCCATGGGCAAGAAGCAGATGGCCATACTGCAGGAACTCAAAGGCAAGTTCATGACCGGCGGCAAGGCCAACGGACACGACGAGAAAATACTGGAGAAGATATGGAAGGACTGGGAAGCTTTTGCCTCCTACGCCTTCAACAAGAGCCATGCCGCGTGCTACGCATGGGTCGCCTACCAGACGGCCTACCTCAAAGCGCACTACCCCGCCGAGTTCATGGCGGCCAACCTCACCGTCGCCAAAGACGACATCACCACCGTCACCAAGTACATGGACGAGTGCCGCGCGATGAAGATTGACGTGCTGGAGCCCGATGTGAACGAATCCGAACTCAACTTCACCGTCAACACCCGAGGCGCTATCCGATTCGGACTGGGAGGCATCAAGGGCGTGGGCGAAGGAGCCGTCGAGGCCATCATCCGCGAACGGGAGCAGAACGGCAAGTACAAGAATATCTTCGACTTCCTCGAGCGCGTCAACCTGCAGGCCTGCAACCGCAAGACCGTCGAGAGTCTCGCCATGGCGGGCGCCTTCGACTGCTTCGAAGGGCTCTACCGAGAGCAGCTGCTCGCCACCAACAGCAAGGGCGAGAACGTCCTGGAGACCCTCATGCGCTACGGCAACCGCTACCAGCAGGACAAGCAGGAGCAGCAGAACTCCCTGTTCGGCGGATTCGACACCGGCGTCGAGGTACAGCGCCCCGAACTGCCCCAAGCCGAGCGCATGTCCACTATCGAACGGCTCAATATCGAGAAGTCCCTCATCGGCATCTTCCTGAGCGCACACCCGCTCGACGACTACGAGTTCGAACTGCGGGACCTGTGCAACATGACGACCGCACAACTCAAGTGGTTCGACCGGCACCGCAAGCAGGACGAGCAGACCAAACGCTACCGAGGCGTCTGCATACGCGAATGGGAGACCGTCACGGCCGAGCGGGAGGACGACGACGAGACCGTCACCGACGAGCAGAAGACCGAGCAGAAGACCGAGGGCCAACTGCTGCGCGAGTTCATCGAGCGCTACCAGAACCAGCCCACACACATCGGCGGCATCATCACCAACGTCATCGAGGCCGTCAGCAAGACCGGCAACCCATACGGCCGATACACCATCGAGGACTACAGCGGCAGCTTCGAGTTCGCCCTCTTCGGCGACACCTACAAGCAGTGCGCGCCGCTCATGAAACCCAGCCTATACGTCTATCTGACCGGCGCCGTACAGCAGGCGGGCACAGGACGCAAGTGGTTCAAAGAGAAGCCGATAGACGATGCCGAGTACGAGTTTGTCGTGCAGAATGTCGAGCTGCTGAAGGATGTGCAGTCCAAGTATGCGCACGCCCTCACGCTCAACCTGCCCATCGACACCGTCACGCCGGCCTTCACCGACGAGCTCAAAGAGGTCTGCGCCGCACACCCGGGCGCACTCGCGCTACGACTCGCCCTGCACGATGACACGCCCCACAACAATATCACACTCGTCGCACGAGGCGTGCAGATAGCCATCGACCGCACGCTCTATAAATGGATACGCGCACGAGAACGGGACGGCGAGTTGTCCCACATGGTCAACTGACGCCGCATGACCTACCCGCAAGCCATAGACTACCTGTACAACGCCCACCCCACGTTCCACCTGACGGGCGCCGGGGCCTACAAACCCGGGCCGGAGAATATCCTCCGGCTCATGGAGGCGTTGGGCAACCCGCATACGCGCCTGCGTGCCGTGCATGTGGCCGGCACCAACGGCAAGGGCAGCACCTCGCACCTCATCGCCGCCGCCCAGCAGGCCGCCGGGCTACGCGTCGGGCTCTACACCTCGCCCCACCTGGTGGATTTCCGCGAACGGATACGCATCAACGGCACCCCTATACCCGAGGACGAGGTGGCGCAGTGGATAGAACGGCAGCGACCCCTGCTGGACGCCACGCAGTGCTCCTTCTTTGAGACCGCTACTGCGCTGGCTTTCTGGTGGTTCGACCGCCGGCAGGTGGACATAGCCGTCGTGGAGGTCGGACTCGGCGGGCGGCTTGATGCCACCAATATCCTCACGCCCCTCCTGTCGGTCATCACCAATATCGGACTGGACCACACCGACCTGCTCGGCGACACGCTGCCCGCTATCGCACGCGAGAAAGCGGGCATCATCAAGCCCGGTGTGCCCTGTGTCATCGGCGAGACCGACCCTGAGACGGCTCCCGTCTTCATGCAACGGGCGGCCGAATGCGGCATCCTCGGCGACGGACTCGAGACAACCGACTGCCGCCTATGGTTCGCCGACCAATGCGGGTACCTGCGCCGGTGCCGACTGCGCGACGTCCCGACCTGCCAACTGCACGGCCTCTACCAGGAGCACAACCTGCAGACCGCCTATGTAGCCCTGCAAGTGCTGCGAAATCATGTCTCCGCCTCCCCCCTTCGTACATCGTACATTGCTCCTTCGTACATTGCCCATGGTTTTGCCCACGTCTGCGACCTCACCGGCCTGCGCGGACGGTGGGAGACGCTCAGCGAGCATCCGCTCACTATCTGCGACACCGGACATAACGCACACGGGCTGAGTTATGTAGCCGAGCAACTGCGCCGACTGCATGCCGCCGGTCACACCCTGCACATCGTCTTCGGCATGGTCCGTGACAAGGATGTCCGCGCCGCCCTCGCACTCATGCCCTACACACCGGACGCCGCCGACACTCCCGCTTCGGACTCATCTGCCCCGTCTATCCGCTACTACTTCACGCAGGCCGCCACACCCCGCGCCCTGCCTGCCAACCAACTCGCGCAACTCTGGTGCTCCCTCCACCCCGCCCCACAGGTCACAACACCCACCCGGGACGCGGAATGCTCCGCCCCTCTCATTTTCTCCTCCGTCCCCGACGCCCTCCGCGCGGCACGCTGTGCCGCCGCGCCCGACGACATCATCTTCATCGGCGGCAGCAACTATATCGTCGGCGAAGCCCTCCGCACCATTTCCCGAACCTGACCCGTACCTGCCCGAACCTGACCCGTAGCGGAGCCGACGGATCTCCGACGGATCTCCGACGGATCTCGGGAGCATTCCGTAGCGGAGCCGACGGTCGGCCGACGGTCGGCCGACGGTCGACGCTACCACGAAGCTACTTCAACGTTACCCCGATGCGATACTCACAGGCAGGAATCAGCACTTAAACGCCACATAAAACACATCTTTTGCAAAAAAAATGCACTTCCCTCTTGCGTATATCAAAAAAATGTTGTACCTTTGCACCCGCTTTTTCTAAATGGTACATCGTAAATGACCAAATGGTAAATAGCTTGGCGGGATAGCTCAGCTGGTTAGAGCGCATGATTCATAATCATGAGGTCCCCAGTTCAATCCTGGGTCCCGCTACAAAAACCACTCGCAATGAGTGTTTTTTTGTATATATCCCACGCAGATGTGCAATTTTGCAATTTATGCAATTTTGAGGCAATCGAGGCGCCCTATAGGTCGCCTCGATTGTTTTTCTATCCCCTACTTAAGTCGTTTCCAGTTGCCATCGGCGGTTTTGTCGATGCGTGCGAGTTTTCGCCATCGGCAGAGGAGTGAGTTGATGCTTGTGGGTGTAACGGATTGTCCTTTTCGCGCACGGAGTTTAATAAGGTCTCCTGTGGTGAACTCGGCAGGTAGCAGGGAGAGGAGTGAGGATGCTGTTCCTTTTTCGCCAGAGACAATCTCCAAGGAGCGTGTTAATTCCAGCTCCATCTGTTCTCCCCAGAGTTCCATCTGGTTTCGGAAGACATACTCGGCCACCCATTCGGCAAATTGTCCGACGGTCTTGGTAAACTTATGGTTTTCCAAGAGATAGCAGAGCATTCCTGCTCGGAATCCGATGACAGCGGCGCGACGTCGGAGTGTATCCATCGCATGTGAGTCAGCGTCAATGGCTTGTTGGCGTTTTCGCTCTAACCAGTCTGCGATAGTTGTCCCTATCTGCGGACAGTCAATCGTTCCCTGCTCTGCGTCTAAGCGGCGTGCCCAGCGAATGATTTCCGCTTTTTCCGCTTCAGTATATGGTGCAAAAACGGGTATTTTCGTGAAGGAGGTGTCCGGTAGTTGTGCAAAGCAGACCCGGGTTGCAAGTCCATTTTCGATGTCTTTGAAGAAGCGCTTCATGGAGTTAGGCGTGCCGGTGAGAAGCAGGTTGTAATAGACCTTGATGTGTGCGTTGAATGAGGCGTCAGACATGTATGCCTGTCCGTATTCGGCATTATCGAAAGCGAGGCGGTAGATGTCGGATTTCTGCGACCAAACTCCGGCTCGCTCGGACTTGACGAGTGTATCCATTTCCTCGCCGATACCGATGAGGTGTTTTCCTTCGGCGTAAGTGAGGAGTTGGAGCAGTTTGGCGATGGAGATGGCGACACCATTGTTACGTGGGCACGCTCGTGGGTCTTCGGGCTGGTTTTTGGAATTTTTCGATGCGCGGAGTTTGTCTTTGTAGGCTTGTTCTTTCTCACGTTCAACGGCGTCTTGCTCGTTGATGGGTGTGAGGAGGAGGTCAAGCGGTTTTCGGATGAAGGATTTACCGGATGCAGCGGGAGCCGTGATACAGGCAAAGAAGGAAAGTGATTGTTCTTGTCGGTCGAGGTACTCGAATCGGATGCGTGTAGCGAGTGTTCCGAGGACTGGTAGCGAAGCGATAATCATTGCCGCGCGATAGTCTTCCGGTAGTCGTCGACAGATCAGTCTAAGCAAGGGTGGTAGTTGGGGCAAGGGGAGTGCGGTGGATTTCTCCAGCGGTGTTTGCTCACCATCATGCACTTCTTTCTCGCAGAGTGCGAGGGTCGATTGGAGGATGACCGGTAGTTGCAGTCTGCGGGGTCGTCCGATAGCAGAGGTGATGACCTGGCGTCGTTCCTGTTCGGAGAGTCCGAAGTCGGGAAGGACGGCAAGCAACAAATCCGCGTTGAAATCACAGATATAGCGCATGTAGTTCGCCAGCGTGAAATAGACGGTGTTCCGCTCGCCGGGTATAGCTCCGTCGGCAGATCCGATAGCGAGCATGAGTTGGTTCACGATATTGTTGTAAGGAATGCCACGATAATTTACCATTTGGTCATTTACCATTTGGTCATTTACCATTTGGTCATTTATTGGGTCATTGTGCGATTCGATGTGCGGCGTTATGGCGATCCGCCTCTCAGTCGGCACAATGAGCGAAAGAGTCTCGGGCATCTCGAGCAGAGCGGAGTCATCTATCCAAAGGATATAATCGCGTGGGACGATGTAGGAAGCACGTGCGAGGTCTTTGGTGACGGCGTCGTACTCCTTGACAGCGAGGGCAGTAGCGATGCGGAGTTGGGCGGCTTCGATACTTTCAAGGCCGTTCTGCGGACTGCCGGGCAAGCGCTCGCCAATTATTCTCAAGCCGTGACCGCTTGCGGTAATCGCTACTAAACAAATGCGATTGTCGGAGAAGACGTGTGTGTCCTGGGAGTTAAACCATGCACGTGGGTCATCAACATGGTCGACGTCCAGCAAGGCAAGTCCGGATGGTGCGGCATCGGCGGAGAGGCGTTTGCCATTGGCGAATGATTGGGCATGGGGGATGATGACAGGGAGTCGTCGTTTGAGGGTTTGTTTGCGGTCGTTATAGTCCCCGTCAGTCGGGTCGAGTGCTGCGATGCGTTCACAGATATTCTTTACAGCGGGGGAGTCAATTAACTCATCCCATTTCTCTTTAGTCAGCGGCAGCGGAGTACCACTATTGACTTTGTCTTGATAACAGATTCTATTTTGCATATTAGTCAAAAAATTAAACGGAGATTATCTTATGTGGGAAGATTTTTCGCTATTCCAGCGCCCTTTGTCGGTGCATGACCGGCGTGTCCATTCACAACCGACGGGATGAATTTCTTTGTGGTCCTCGGGATAGCGTTTACGCTCTTTCTTGGCGCGTTTACCGATGGCGTGTTGCATAGTTTTCCATTGTTCGTCAGAGGCTTGCAATTTCTCGACGGTATGCGGATTGAAGACATCGCAGTCGATGGCGATTGTTTCCATCGTAGCGCGGCAGTGTGTTTTGAGCGGCATGTCTCTAAGTCCTCGTACGCGTCCGTCTTCGGTGTAGAAGGGGCAGTCCTTGCTACAAGGACTGCCTCCTATCTCAACAGATACAATTTGTCGCATGGGTTCAGACTGTTTGTTTCTGTGCACGGATTGTTGTGATGAGTTTTGGCATGTCCATCTCGCAGAGGTTTTCCGCCATCTGCTCGACCTGCCCTTCGATGAGGTCCGCCAAGGCACGGCCATCCGCATAGTCCTCATGCGGGATGTATAGTTCGAGTTTGATGTTGTTGGCATTAGCCGACACTTTTCCGTAGCGGCACTTGTCGAGCAGGTGCCAGTGCAGTTCGGGGTGGAGTTCGTGTGGTTGTGCTCCCCGTTCGGTGAAGGTGAACTTGTCTTCGTCGTTGCGGAAGAGCGTCCCCTTGCGTCCGTTCATCACTCGGAGGTCTCCCTCCTTCATCTGCGTTGTCAAATCGACACAGAGATAGTTTTGCTTTGTCATTATAACAGATTCGGGTGTTTTGTGCCGAGCAAGCATACGCCATAAGGTCTTCTGACCACGGCGGCTCTCCGCCCGAATCCACTGCAAAAGTACAGCAAATAAAGAGGGGAAAAGTTTCCTTTGGACACTCGCAATGGTTAGGATTTTTTACATTGCTTGTAGTAAGAATGGTATTTTTCGAACCAAGAATAGTAGGCTTTTTTAGTAATGCCGAAATCCGCAAGGATGTTGTAGAGAGTTATTTTGATTTCCGCATTCTTGTAGGCCTGTATGCGATCTTCTATTAGGCAATAGGTTAATCGCCGATAATCCATCGGAGGGATGTCGGGAATACGTTTAGAGAGTTGCTGTTCGGTCATCTCGCGCGCTACATCCATAATCGCGCGCTCAAGGGGATTGATTTGAGTTGCCATAATGTGCCTGATTATATTGGTTAGACATTATGGCACCGGTGCCGGCTGCTGCGAGTTATCTTGAGCTCATTCTCGCTACACAGCGACTATAATGTTATTTCGCTGCAAAGGTATATTTATTTTTTCAATCCGATTGCGGAATTTGTAAAAAAACCTCTGCACCGAAATCGAGTACAAAGGTACAAAAGTTTTTGCAAATACCAAAAGACAATAAAAAGCCCCAAAAAAAGCACCCGATAAATCGGGTGCCAAGGAACGCCATAATACATTTATGACACACTTATTCCATGGTTGTCAATCGCTTATACATCTTAAAGAGTTCGGCGACGCAGGCGGATTCGGTCATCTTGGTAGAGAAGCCGTACGCCGCCATAACGGCACGGTCGTTCTCTTGGTGGGCTTTGCGGAGTTCGGGCGGCATGGTTACCTCATCGTACAAGTCGGCAAGAGAACAGTCCGGATATTTGGCGCGTGCGTCAAGGATGGCTTGGGCGGTGCGGGTGATGCGAGTAATATGCTCCCCCTCTAAGTTAGAGGGGGTAAGGGGGCGTGTGTTTGTAGATGCAGTTAAGCACACTCCTCCTTTATCACACACTCCCCCTTTATCACACACTCCTCCGGCACTCCGTGCCACCTCCCCTAATTTAGGGGAGGAGTTTTCAGCGCTGAAGCCGATGATGACACAATGGACGTGGGCTTTAATGTCCGCTTCGCTATCCCAACGGAAGGTGCGATAGGCAAAGTCAAAATGGATGCCATACTGCTCAAAGAGGGGCTTCCAAAGATTTGCTACTTGCTCACCTTGTGTGATAGAATTGGTGGATACGAGGGCAGCACGGATGTTCTTTGACACACGCCCCCCGACCCCCTCTAACTTAGAGGGGGAGTTGAGGATGGAATCGAACTCGGCTTTGAGGTCGTCGAGGAAGAGCGGGTCAATGACCTTGTGGATATTTTCAATACTCGTATAGTGCATCCCGCCGGAGCGTCGTGTTTCGGGGTTGAGGGTGGATTCAAAGACCGCGCCGAAGATAGTAGGCGAGATCTCCGACCAGTCGAAGTCGGACGAGGCATCCTCCAAAATGAGGTGTTTGAGTTCGTCGGTGAACTGCGGTATCTCTATTGTCTTATCCGAGAACAACCCACCATTGACATAGGGGAACGCCGCCAAATCGTCCTCCAAGTACTTGTCGCGCTCGGCAAGGGGCGTGTCCAGTACGGCAAAGAGATCCACCAAGGCGCGGCGGAGTTTCTGCGCGGGATAGGCGTTGAGGTAGTCATGGAAAGAGGTGCGGCTGTTGAACAGCCCGGCGTCCTCGGCATAGAGGCAGAAGACAAGACGCACGCAGAGGATATTGAGGCTGCGGAGGATGTCGCTTTCTGCTATCTGCATAGCGTTTTCGGCTCCGGAGCCTCTCCGGTACTGCTCCAGCAGTTTGTCGTAGATGATGCCGACGAGGTTGCCTGCCTTGACGGAGACCTCCATTTCGCGTTTGAGGTGCTCGTTGCCCTCGTCCACAAGGAACTGCAGGCGGTAATACTCTTTTTCGAGGTCTTTGAGGAGAATGCGTTGCGGTTCGCCGTTGGGCTGCTCCATGTCGTAAACCCAGAACTCGGCGAAGTTGCAGGTGACGATCCACCGCGGGCGTTGGCTGTACGGCAGTTCGGCAGCATAGCGTTTGGCTTGCCGGAAGGGGTTGAGGACGGAGCCGTCGGACTGGCGTATGCCTTCGCCGAGGTTCTTGCCTAACGACTTCTGCTCGATCATGACGTGCGTCGAGGGGATGAACGCGTCGATGAACGAGGTGTGGTCGAGCTTGACCTAGTTTGAAATTCAAACATCGGAAACTATTTATGGGGCCCATAAGCCGTACGCCGAAAAAGACGGAAAGACACAGAAATGCCGTGTCTTACGACCCGACCGCGGGCGAGCCGCCCGCGTCCCAGGTGACACAGACTAATCTGGCTTTCGCCTTTCTCGTAGCCTTTGCCCGCCCATCTTTGGGCGAACTCACGTGCGGCAGTTTGTTGTTGGATAGTGGTCATGGTGGTGGTGTTGTGCTTGCGTGGGTTGCGCGTTGTGCGCCAAATTGGCGCAAAGGTAGTGATTTTTTTTGAGATATGCAAGGATTGGTGACTATTTGTCAGCGTTTTTAAGAAAGGTGTAAGGTGAAAGGTGAAAGGGTAAAATTGCAGAAATTGCAGAATTGCATATTCGGGAGGGTTCGAATTTAGGGCATTATATATAATATAATATATTATATTATTATAATGAGTTTTTTAGGAAGCTACACAGATGTGCAATTTTGCAATTTGTGCAATCAGTCGAAACTTTTGGATTCAAGATTTAAGATTTAAAATTCAAGATTCAAGATTAGAGAGCAAAAAAATGCAAAAAAATTTGGAGAAAGCAAAATGTTCATCGTATCTTTGCAGTGTCATTCGCGAAAGACAGCCATTACGTTCTCGGGGAAGTGGCGCGAGAGTGGCGCGAGAGTGTCTGCGCGTTCGGCACTGACGGACACACGCCCCCCACCCCCCTCTAACTTAGAGGGGGAGTGCAAAGGATGCCGGGACAATAAACCAAGTTATTATCAACCATTAAACCTAAACCTTAACTATTATGGCAAAGTACAAACCAATCGACATGGTGAAAGAGTTCCATGGAAAGATTTGCGGTCACTCGGACACGTATTTCCAGAAACGTGGAATCACGCTGTGCACGGGTCGCATCTGTAACCCGCGTGACCTGAGCAAGAAACCGTATTCAGCCGCGGAGTCGGCTGTGCGTGAGAAGTTCGCACAAGCTCGTGCGGCAGTGAAAGCGCTGACGAGTGAGCAGAAAGCGGCTTATGCGGAGTCATTCAAGGGTCAGAAGAAATACACCTCGCTGCAGGGTTACATGTTCGCCCAAGAATACGGTAAGCTCGGCGAGTAGTCGCTGAGGATTCATGAAATAGTTTGAAATGGTTTAAGATAGTTTGAAATAGTTTGAAATTCAAACATCGGAAACTATTTATGGGGCCCATAAGCCGTACGCCGAAAAAGACGGAAAGACACAGAAATGCCGTGTCTTACGACCCGACCGCGGGCGAGCCGCCCGCGTCCCAGG
>JAFUUE010000085.1 GCA_017483945.1 Paludibacteraceae bacterium
AAACTATTATTTAACAATTTCAAACTATTGTCTATCAAAACAACGGGAAAGGAGACGTGCTCTTTTCCCTGTCTTAATCATGCGCGCACCGCGCCTGACGCTACGGCCTATGCGCCACCAATCAATACTTGTGACGACCCTCGTCGGCTACCGTCAATTTCTTGCGGCCTTTCGCACGACGAGCTGCCAGCACACGACGACCATTGGCCGTGGACATGCGCTCCATGAATCCGTGTTTGTTGCGACGCTTGCGCTGGGAAGGTTGAAATGTACGTTTCATCGTTCTCTATGTTTATGTCCCACCGGGGGACGGGGTTAATGTTATACCTCTCTATCGACCCTAAAAGGGGAAAAAGCGTGCAAAGGTACAACAATTATTGCATATACGCAAATGTTTTTGACTTTTTTATTGAAAAAATGATGTTTTTTGACAAAACACTTGCACATATCACAAAAAAGCAGTACCTTTGTAGGCTACATTGCATAGGTATGCCCTCTATCTCTAATCGGTTCCGTAGCTCAGCTGGATAGAGCAACAGCCTTCTAAGCTGTGGGTCTCGGGTTCGAATCCCGACGGAATCACAAACATTCAGACGCTTTGGTGGCAAGTTCGCTTGCAGGACAAAACGAAAAAAGGTATAGTATGAGACAACTTAAAATCACCAAATCAATCACCAACCGCGAGTCCGCTTCGCTTGATAAGTACCTCCAGGAAATAGGACGGGAGGAACTCATCTCCGTCGAGGAGGAAGTCGAACTCGCCGGACGTATCCGCAACGGAGACCGCGCTGCACTCGAGAAACTCACACGTGCCAACCTCCGATTCGTCGTCTCTGTGGCTAAACAGTACCAGAACCAGGGACTCTCCCTCCCCGACCTCATCAACGAGGGAAACCTCGGACTCATCAAGGCCGCCGAGAAATTCGACGAGACACGTGGTTTTAAGTTCATCTCCTATGCCGTCTGGTGGATACGCCAGTCTATTCTGCAGGCGCTTGCCGAGCAGTCGCGTATCGTGCGACTCCCCCTCAACCAGGTCGGCTCGCTCAATAAAATCAGCAAGGCCTACCAGCGCTTCGAGCAGGAGCATGAGCGCAAGCCCTCGGCCGAGGAACTCGCCGAAGAACTTGATATTCCCGTCGAGAAAATCGCCGACACACTCAAGATGTCCGGCCGCCATGTCAGCGTGGACGCCCCCTTCGTCGAAGGAGAGGATAACAGCCTGATTGACATCATGGTCAACGAGGACTCCCCCAACGCTGACCGCGGACTCATCAACGAGTCCCTCAGCCGTGAGATAGACCGCGCACTCGCTACACTCACGCCCCGGGAGGCCGACATACTGCGTAAGTTCTTCGGCATAGGCGTGCCCGAGAAGACCCTCGAGGAGATAGGCGAGGAACTCAACCTCACGCGCGAGCGCGTGCGCCAAATTAAGGAGAAGGCTATCCGCCGTCTCAAGTCCGGCCAGCGCAGCCACATCCTCCAGACCTACCTCGGCTGAAAACCTGTGTAGATTGTAGAAGGCTTAGAGAATAAGACAAACACCGTGCTGAAAAAGTTTGGCACGGTGTTTGTCTGTATATGGGTGTAATGGTTTTTAGCGCTAACCAAAACGCCCGATATATCTGCCTTCGTGGATGGAGTAGTCGGGGAGAACGATTCACTAACCTACTAAAATGTACAATTATGAAAGCAAGAATGTTAACGCTGGCGCTGTTAGTAGCCGCCATGATGGGCACTTCGTTGAGCGCAACGGCCCAAGAGAGTAAGAGCCAAAAGCAGAAAGTTGAAGTACGCAAGGAGATGCGCCATAAACAGGGACAATGCAAGTGCGGCAAGGTCAGCCGGAGCAGCAAGGACGTCAAGGATGCCAAGGTGGCCAAGTTCGATAAGTTCCGCAAAAGAGGCATGCATGATAGAGGGCGTCTCGAGAAGAGGCAGTTCGCTCGCGGGGAGAGAGGCCGGATGACCCGCCTGGAGCATGCTAAACGTTATCACTTCCGTCATCATCACGGACGCATTCAGTGACCGAGGCGGACCCCGAGTAATAGTTTGATTCAAAAGAAAATGACATATCCTATTGCGTATGTCATTTTCTTTTTGTACCTTTGCGGCGTTAAGTACTATACTAATCGCGTTTTGCAAGTACTTGCGACGCATTAAACCTTTATCTGTTATGAAGAAATACTTCTTTCTGTTAGCAATTCCCGTTGCTTTGTTCTCTTTTGTTTCTTGTGGCTGGCACTTCACGGAAGAGCCGACTAAACCGACCGAAGAACCCGCCCAAGTGGATCCCCGCGCCCCGGGAGCGTTCGCTATTACGCGTTGTGAGTTGGTGAATGGTAAGATCGAGGTGGAGTGGAGTAGTGCTGCTAATGCGGATTATTACGAGTTGTGGTACAGACTCAACAGTGGCAATGCCTTCACGCTGGGAGGCGGTCAATTGCAGACGACCGGTTACACCGACGGCGCCCCGCTGTCGGGGACGAACGTGTACTGGGTAGTGGCGCACAACGACTACGGCACCTCCCGGACCGAGTCTAAGAGTGTCTATTATTCCGGCAGCAGCAGTGGCTCCGGCAGTGGCAGCGGTAGCGGTTCAGGCAGTGGCTCTACCGGTACAGACGAGTGGGTGTCGGTTCATGCCACGGGCTACTTGCCCTATTGGTACTGCCCGACTGACGGCACCACGACCCCTTCCACCAAGCGCTACTCGTCCGACGTGGATGCCTACAAGAACACCGCCACCGGCGCCTATAAGGTCCGCTGGGCGTACAAGGAGTATCCCGCCCGCCGCGGTTATAACAAGATAACCATGGATACGGAGTATCACACCACCTACAGTTCCGTCACAGGGCGTTACGGCACCTGCTGTGACTACTATTACTACGAGTTCACTATCAGCGAATAACTCCCCGCTATCCTTCATCGTCATCTCGGGTTCCTAAACAATACAGCGGGCGGCCTAATGGTCGCCCGCTGTATTGTTAAGTGGTGTTGCTTACGTTGTTTCCTTGTCAGGCAGGTCGCCTCTAAGTACGGAGAGGGTGGATTCGCCTTTAATGGGGATTGGCCTTTGAGGGAGGATTAGCCTTTCAGGGCTTGGATGGCGGATTGGAGGGCGGCGATGCGGGTCTCAGCGTCGCTGCGTTTTTTGCGTTCCAGTTCGACCACTTCGGGCTTGGCGTTCTGCACGAAGCGCTCGTTGGAGAGTTTGGCCATCACACCACGGAGGAAGCCCTGCTGGTGCGCCAAGTCGGCCTCCAGTTTCTTAAGTTCCTCGTCCACGTTGATAAACTTGTCCAGCGGGACCGCATACTCGACCGTACCGACGATGAACTTCGCTGCGTTGGCATTGGTGCAGTCGTTGGCGAGGTCCACGTTAGCGAGTTTGCGGAGCAGGTCGGCATAGGCGTAGGTGTCGGCGCCGGCGAAGCAGAGCGTGAGGGACTCCTTGGGCGGGATATTCTTCGAGGCACGGATATTGCGCACGCCGGAGACTATCTCCTTCAGGTTCTCGACGGCTTGGAGCACCGTCTCGTTGTCGTCTCGTTGTCGTCTCGTTGCCGTCTCGTTGTCGTGTTCGGTAGCGATCATAATCGATTCTCCTGCCTTGCGCTCGTAAATGTTCTGCCAGAGTTCTTCGGTGATGAAGGGCATGAACGGGTGCAGGAGCCGCAGGAGTCGGTCGAAGAAAGCGAGTGTGGCCTCGTAGGTGGGGCGGTCAATCGGCTGCTGGTAAGCGGGTTTAATCATCTCCAGGTACCAGCCGCTGAACTCGTCGGTGTAGAGTTTGTAGATAGCCATCAGTGCCTCGGAGAGGCGGTACTTGCTGAACAGGTCGGCTATCTCGGCTTCGGTCTCGCCAAGCTTGGCTTCGAACCAAGCGATAGCCTGAGCATTTACCATTTGGTCATTTACCATTTGGTCATTTACTTCCCACCCTTTGACGAGGCGGAAGCAGTTCCAAATCTTGTTGCAGAAGTTACGTCCCTGCTCGCAGAGGCTGTCATCGTAGAGGATGTCGTTGCCTGCCGGTGCGGATAGGAGGATGCCCATGCGTACGCCGTCGGCGCCGTAGCGCTCGATGAGGTCGAGCGGGTCGGGGCTGTTGCCGAGCGACTTGGACATCTTGCGGCCCAGTTTGTCACGCACGATGCCGGTAAAATAGACGTGCTTGAACGGCATCTTGCCCAGGTACTCGTAGCCCGCCATAATCATACGTGCCACCCAGAAGAAGATGATGTCGGGACCCGTCACGAGGTCGGCGGTGGGGTAGTAGTAGTTAATCTCCTTGTTGTCAGGGTGCTCGATACCGTCGAAGAGGCTGATGGGCCAGAGCCACGAGCTGAACCAAGTGTCCAGCGCGCCTTCGTCCTGCACCCATTTGCCATTGGGACATGTACCATTTACCATTTGGTTCGGGTCTTCCTCGCAAACGAGAATCTTGTCCTCAGGGTAGTCTTCGAGGCCTGTCTGTGCGAGCAGGTCGGCGTCGTACCAGGCGGGTATGCGGTGTCCCCACCAGAGTTGGCGGCTGATGCACCAGTCCTTGATGTTCTCCAACCAGTTGCGGTAGGTGTTCTTGTATTTGGCGGGGTAGAAGACGATGTCGTCGTTCATGACGGGGGGCAGGGCGATGTCGGCGAAGTGCTGCATGCGTACGAACCACTGCAGCGAGAGGCGCGGCTCGATGGGCACATTGGTGCGCTCGGAGTAGCCGACCTTGTTGTCATAGTCCTCCACTTTCTCCACGAGGTCCATCGCCCGCAGGTCCTCGACGATTTGCTTGCGGCAGTCGAAGCGGTCCATGCCATGGTACTTGCGCACGTTGGGTTGCAGTTCCGGCTCGACGGTGTCCATGTTGAGGTGGGCGTCGGGGGTGAAGATGTCGATGGTGCGCAGGTTGTATTTTTGGCCGAGGGCGTAGTCGTTGACGTCGTGCGCCGGTGTGACCTTGAGGCAGCCGGTACCGAAGCCTATCTCCACGTAGCGGTCTTCGATGATGGGGATGACGCGTCCCACGCCCGGCACGATGACGTGCTTGCCGCGTAGCCATTGGTTCTTCTCCTCCTTGGGGTTGATGCAGACGGCGATGTCACCGAAGATGGTCTCCGGTCGGGTGGTGGCCACCACGGCGTAGTCGGCGCCGGTCTCGGGGTTGGTCACGCCCGGCTCCGCCACCTTGTAGCGCAGGTAGTAGAACTTGCTATGCTCGTCGTGGTAGATGACCTCCTCGTCGGAGAGGGCTGTCTGGCGCTCGGGGTCCCAGTTGACCATACGCAGTCCGCGATAGATGAGGCCTTTGCGGTAGAGGTCGCAGAAGACGTGGATGACCGCCTTGGAGCGTGTCTCGTCCATGGTGAAGGCCGTGCGGTCCCAGTCGCACGAGCAACCGAGCTTGCGGAGCTGCTTGAGGATGATGCCTCCGTGCTCGTCGGTCCAGTCCCATGCATGTTTGAGGAACTGCTCGCGTGTGAGGTCGGACTTGTTGATTCCCTGCTCCTTGAGACGTTTGATGACTTTGGCCTCGGTGGCGATGGACGCATGGTCGGTGCCAGGCACCCAGCATGCGTTCTTGCCCTCCAGACGTGCGCGGCGGACGAGTATGTCTTGTATCGTCTCGTTGAGCACATGTCCCATGTGCAGCACGCCCGTCACGTTGGGCGGCGGGATAACGATGGTGTAGGGTGCTTGCTTACTCTCTGTACCTTGGGCTTGATCACCGGGTACTTCGCTGTGAAATAGTTTGTTGTCCAGCCAGTATTGGTACCAGCGTGCTTCGATGTCGGTAGGGTTGTATTTGGATTCCATTGTTGATAATATATATACGTGCAAACAGGGCGCAAAGGTACAAAAAAAAATGCACATACGCAAGAGGTTTGTGCATTTTTGCTGTGTGTCCCGGTCGGGTACACACGTTTGCGTGACTGATTACTCAGCGACTTCGGCGGGAGCCTCAGCCTCAGCAGCGGGTTCAGCGGGCACTTCCTCAGCGGGAGCTTCCTCTACAACCACAGCCTCTTCAGCAGCCTTCTGGCAGCACTCTACAGAGTCCTTGCAGCAGCCTTCGCCACAGCACTTCTTGTCAGCTTTCTTGCAGCAGCCCATTGCACACAGAGCAACGGCAGCAATCAAAAGAATTTTTTTCATAATAAAGCTTTATTTATGTTATGACCCCGAGTTATTTCGGAAATCGGGTACAAAATTACTACGTTTTTTGGAAATATGCAAAAAAAAGTGTAATTTTGCAGCATAAATATACTTTTTTATGCGACAGAAGAACTTTTTTAAGGACACGAATGTCGGATTTGTGCTCCAATCGCTCTTGTGGGCGGTGCTGGTGGCGGTAGTGTTGCTGGTGGTGTTGTTGGTATGGCTTCGTCATTACACGGAGCATGGTGTGGAGGAGGAGGTGCCTGCGGTCACGGGGCTGTATATAGAGGAGGCGCTGCCGCTGTTGGAGGCGCGCGGTCTGCGGGCGGAAGTGGTGGACTCCACCTATTCGAGCAAGGTGCCGCTGGGCACTATCGTCGAGCAGACGCCCCCCGCGGCGAGTCATGTCAAGCACGGACGTGTCATCTACCTGATAGTGAACGCCAAGAGCCGCCGTATGGTGCCGCTGCCCGACCTGACCGATATGAGCTATCGGCAGGCGCAGGCCATGCTCCGGCAGCTGGGGCTGGGTGTGGAGGACATAGAGTATGAGCCCTCGGAATACAAGGACCTGGTGCTGGATGTCCGCCGCCGGGGCGAGTCGCTGGCTGCGGGCACGCGCCTGGAGGAGGGCAGCAGCGTGACGCTGGTGGTCGGCTATGGCAAGGGCACGGAGCAGGTGGCGGTGCCGGACCTGCGCGGCAAGTCGCTCATCGAGGCACGGGCACTGCTGCTCAGCTGCTACCTCACGGTGGGCATGGCCGACTACGACGAGGAGGTCACCGACGACAACCGCGAGCAGTTCGCCGTCTATCGCCAGTCGCCCGCGGCGGGGACGATGCTCCTGCAGGGCTCGCACGTGGATATCAGCCTCTCCACCGACCTGGAGAAGGCCGTGACAACCGACAACACCGAGGAGGACGATACGTTCTTTTAAGTCAAAAGGTGCGTAGCGCACTCCAATTAAAGTCAAAAGCAGAGATGACAGAAGAGTTAGAGCAGGAACGGGAATTGTGGGAACGGTGGTCGCTGCAGGTGGACAAGGGACAGACCCCCACCCGGGTGGATAAGTTCATCGCGGAGCACATGCCGGACACCTCGCGCAACCGCGTGCAGATGGCTGCGGAGGCGGGTAATGTCTGGGTCAACGGACGACCGGTCGCCTCTAACCACAAGGTGCGCCCGCTCGACACGGTGCAGGTGCTGCTGGACCATGAGCCGCGCGACACGCATATAGAGCCGGAGGACATACCTCTCGACATCGTCTATGAGGACGACCAACTGCTGGTAGTCAATAAGCCCGCGGGGCTGGTCGTCCACCCCGGACACGGCAACTGGAGCGGCACGCTCCTCAACGCCCTGGCATGGTACTTCCGCGACAATGCAGCGTTCGACATCAACAACCCCGACATCGGCTTGGTGCACCGTATCGACAAGGACACCAGCGGCTTGCTGCTGGTGGCCAAGACGCCGATGGCCAAGGCCCTCCTCGCCCGGCAGTTCTTCGAACACACCACCGAGCGAACCTATAACGCCCTGGTATGGGGGACGTTCGCCGAGGAGAACGGCACGGTCGAGGGTGCATTAGGACGCGACAACCGCGACCGCACTATCTACCGCGTCTGGGACCCGGAAGACAACCCGCTCGCCAAACCCGCCGTCACACACTGGCGCGTGCTCGAACGCTTCCCCTACGTCACACTCGTCGAGTGCCGACTGGAGACCGGGCGCACACACCAGATACGCGTCCATATGCGACATATAGGACACCCCCTCTTCGCCGACGAGAAATACGGCGGACGGGAGATACTCAAGGGACTGCGCACGCAGAAATACAGTCAGTATATACACAACTGCTTCGACCTCTGCCCGCGACAGGCGCTGCACGCCAAGACACTCGGCTTCACCCATCCAACCACCGGCGAACGACTCTTCTTCGACTCCGACTGGGCACCCGACTTCGCCGCACTCATCGACAAATGGCGCTCCTATCAAACCAACACGTTGGTTTGATGGGATTTAAGATTTAATATGGTTCAAAATAGTTTGAAATGGTTCAAGATAGTTCAAAATGGTTTAAAATGGTTCAATATGGTTCAAAATTGCCAACAATTTTAAACAATCCTAAACAACGTTAAACAATTCTAAGCAACGTTAAACAACCTTTATATGATAGCGAATAACTACTTAGTGATTATGGCCGGCGGGATAGGTAGCCGCTTCTGGCCCTACAGCCGAGACCGGCGACCCAAACAGTTCCTCGACTTCTTCGGCACAGGACGCAGCCTGCTGCAGATGACCGTGGACCGCTTTCGGGAACTCGTCCCCGTGGAGAACATGCTCGTAGTGACCAATATAGCCTACCGTGACATGATACTGGAGCAGGTCCCCGACCTGCGGGCTGAACTGGTGTTGTGCGAGCCCTGCCGACGTAATACGGCGCCGTGTATCGCCTATGCCACGGAGCGCATCCGTGCGCTGGCTGCGGAGAAGGGGTTGGCAGAGGAGAAGGTGCGCGTGGTGGTCGCGGCGAGTGACCACTTGATTACGAACGAGCGCGAGTTCGTGCGGGTCATCGGACAGGGACTGGACTATGTCGGCACACACGATGTCCTGCTCACACTCGGCATGCGCCCTACGCGACCCGAGACGGGATACGGATATATCCGCGTTCGCAAGGACGCCGGGGAGGCTATAACGCCCGTAATGGCCTTCACGGAGAAACCGGATGCACTACGCGCGGAGCAGTTCCTCCGGAGCGGTGACTACCTCTGGAACAGCGGTATGTTCGTTTGGAACCTGCGCGCGATAGACACGGCGCTGGGACGCTACCTGCCGGAGGTGACGGCGCAGCTGTGGGCGGAAGGTGTGTATGGCACGGAAAGGGAGGCGGCCTTCATCGCGGAGCGTTTCCCGCACTGCCCCTCTATCAGCATCGACTACGGCGTTATGGAGAAGGCGGAGAACGTCTGCGTACTGCCCGCCGACTTCGGCTGGAGCGACCTCGGTACATGGGGCTCGCTCTATGACCTGTCGCAGAAAGATGCAGCGGGCAATGTCAGCCTCCATAGCGAGGCGCTGTTCTGCGAGAGTCGCGGCAATATCGTGACACTCGAGCCGGGTAAACTGGCCGTGCTGGACTCGCTGGAGGACTATATCGTCGCCGAGTCGGAGGGCGTTCTGCTGATATGCCCGAAGGACAGAGAACAGCATATCCGCGACATCGTAGCAGAGGTGCAAGGCCGCTACCAAGGCCGCTTTGTCTGAATAGGCGCGGGTTGGTTAGGAGTGCGGATTCAACGGGTTGTGCGGAAGGAGAGAGAGGAGACCCTGTAAGAGGGTGAGTGTGAGGTTGTTTGTGGGGTCAGGTTCGGGTCAGGTTCGGGTCAGGTTCGGGTTTCGCCTGCCTTTTGCGCCAGTCTCCTTTGTATTTTTGTCCGAAGTTTTTGCATGCGTTGATGCGTTTTTGTGAGCGCATTTTGGGTCTCTTACGGAAATAGGTGACTCCGTTGAGTGTGTAGGCATAGAATGGGCTTTTGTGGGAGCACCGGTATTTTTCCGTGCTAATCCTATACCCTTGCTATACCCTTGCTATACCTTTAGGCTTCTGTTGCAATAAGGTAGATTTGTCTTTTAATCCTTAGTCGCCGTTAATTCGTTCGGCGATTGTATCGCCGCCAACACCTCTCCCGCACCCGCATAGGTTTACGCCCTTAGTCGCCGTTAACACATTCGGCGATTGTATCGCCGCAATGCCCCTACAGCACCGGCCGCTAACGTCCCTGCGCCCGCTCTATTATCGTCCGATAGTAGACGCCTCTATCTCTTCTGCCATCCGGTTGAGTTGTAGGCATTCGTTTCTGGATATGGTGTGGTTCTCTTTCCTATATGCCCACGGCGCCAACAACAGTAGCCGCCCCTCCGCGCAAAGGTCGAACCATCGCCCTGCTGGCTTGTATCGCTCCGAAAAGCCGTTCTCTACGAGAAGGATGATACTTCCTCCTGCCTCTATCGCCTCGTCTCGTATGTCGCTCTCTTGCTTGGAGATGAATGCTCCCACCAGCGCCGTGCCTTCTTTTGCCGTCATTAGCCTCTCCTGCCGGTATGTCTCTTGCTCGTGTCTGTTCCATCCTCCGTGACAAACCACGGACAGACATCGCCCCTTCAGCAGCTCCGTGTTCCCGTACGCATCGAATGTCCGCCCTGCTGCAGTTATCTTCCTCTGTATATGGAATAGCGCCTTGTTGGCTTTCCGAACGGCTAACCGCCGTGGGTTATCATGAACGTAGCCGATCATGTGCTTTAACTGTCCTTTCTCTATCAGTGCCCGTACGTGGTATCCCGTCTCAAACAGTGCTCCGCTTCTTATCCCCACACCCTCTCTGCCTGCGCCCATAGTCGCCGTTAAATCACTCGGCGATTGCATCGCCGCCTTCGCCTCCACAAGCGCCGCCATAGAAACCTCCCGCCACGCTCGGTTACATCCCTGCTTCAATCCCCGCACAACCAACCCAAGAGCCACCGGAAGCGGCTCCATCACCTGCAGCACCACGTGCAAATGGTCGGGCATGATCTGCTTGGCGAGTATCTTTATCTGCGGGTAGAACTGCGGTATCCGCTGTATCTCCTTCGAAACACGTATACCCAGCGCTGATGTCTCTATCCTCGCTCTCTCTGCGTCTCCTGCTAACTCGCCCAATACCGGCTTCCATCCGTCCACATTGAGTGTCAGCAGGTATATCCCCGCCTCTTTCCACCCATGCGGAACGAGCCGCGTCTTGATGCCGTTTGCTCCTATTTGGATCTCTCCTTCAGCCATAGTCTCTGATTTTCGCTACAAAGGTACTGCTTTTTCTCCATTCCTGCAAATCTCCGCCCCTCTTTCTTCCATACCTTCATTTTTTTGTCTCTCTCCGCCTATTTATTTGCGTTCTTCCCCTTTATATCTACATCCGTAGTCGCCGTTCCTACACTCGGCGATTGTATCGCCGCTATGAGTTTTGTCCGTTATCCCGGATATCCGGTCTGGGAACTCTTTCTTTCCCATTTTGCGCTATTGCGCATGCCAAACGCAGAGAATTGACAGATTATTACTCTTTTCTTGCTTATCTTATATTGTATTGTACCTTTGCACGCACAAAGAAGTACAACACATGCCCCATTCCCTTACCTCGGATTCCCTAAAAAAGCATATTGAATGATTGTAGCACCATTTTTGTACGATTTTGTACCCGTATTTACTAAAATGGTAGTATCTTTGCGACGTCTTTTGAAAGAATAATCTTAAATCGTTAGTAGCATGAAAAAAGTTTTTGCACTTTGCATGTTGGCTCTGGTGAGCATAAGCATGTCTTCTATTCCACAGTATCTGGTACAAACCGGTCAACCCGATGAGGCGACATGGGCATCCTCTGTTGTTTCTGCAACGGGAGCTACGTTAGTGGATTTGAGAACGGCTAATAAGGAGTTTGACGAGTGGATTAACACAACAGAGGCTTGTGAAATCTGGCTCGCTGCTGGTGTCTATTATGTGAATAGCGGTATTACTGCAGTGCAGAATTACCTGCTATATGGTGGGTTTTCCGGTGCAGAATTGACCATCGATGCTCGCGACTATGATCGTTGGCAATTCGGCCACGAGAGCATCATAGATGGTGACGGCGTACGCATTGTATTAGACGGAAAACAAGTGCAAGGCTGTACGTGGGACGGACTGACCTTCCGTAATAGTCAAGGTAATAACGGAGGTGTGGCACGTATCCATCATGGTACTCATATCTATAATTGTAAGTTTCTAAACAACACGGCTTTGAATCAGGGCGGTGCACTCCAAGCGTATAACTATGGTGTCATAGAAATCTCTAATTGCTACTTTGAAGGAAACAAGGGAAAGCAAGGCGGTGCTATTTATGTGGGCAATAACAGAGTTCAGGACTCCTACACAATCAACAACTGCTATTTTAAGGAGAACGAGGCTACAGGAACGGTTAATGCCGGTGGTGCGATCCATGCACAAGGAAAGTGTCTGATGGCGATTAATGCATGCATCTTCGAGGGCAACACAGCGGCAGGCAATGGTGATGCTATCTCTTCGGACATCAAAGGTGACGATGCGGCAAAAACCAATATCACAAACTGCCTCTTGATTGATCAGACCGGTTCGAAACCGGCAGTCTACTTGGCGGAGGGTGTATTATATAACTGCACCTTTGCAAACAATGCCGGAGGAGCTATCTATACCGCAGGAACGGATGCAAAAGCGATAGCCAATAATATCATTTGGGGAAGCAATGCGCAAGAGTGCAAACTGGCGTTGGAAGATAACGCAAATAGTAGCCTGAAAAACAATGCTATGGGCAAGTTGATTACTTACGAGTACATGGTGCAGGAGAATAATGTAGCGATAGATACCTTGCAAAGTGCTTATTTTAAAGATACTGCGCTAAAGGATTTCCATTTGACAAAGGCTGCGACGGCGATGATTGGGACGGTGCTTGATCTGTCCGCAGAGGGAGTAACAACGGACATTGCCGGTAGTGTTCGTACGGTTGGTTCGTATGACATGGGATGCTATATTTATGTGAGCGACTCGGAGACCGGTTGCGACAATATCTCAACTAACCAAACAGATGGCATTCGGTACAATCTATTGGGAAAGCCCGTGGATGAAACATACCGAGGGGTCGTCATTATGAATGGTAAGAAGTATATGCAATAACCTGTTGGCGGAATTAAAAATAAGTGTTCTTTGACTTAAAATAAGCGACAAAAAAGTTGCACATATCGTTGATATTTAGTAACTTTGTAGTGTACTAATCAACAAAGTTAATCATCTTCGTTATGCGCAACTTGAAT
>JAFUUE010000007.1 GCA_017483945.1 Paludibacteraceae bacterium
GAAACGACGGTTGAGCTGCCGCGCCAACCCCGTGAGGCTGTGCTGCGTCTCGGTGATGTGCGCGAGTCGGCGCATGTCTATGTGAACGGACAAGATGCCGGTACGGTGTTTGCTGCGCCGTTTGAGGCGGATATAACGCCCTACCTGCGCAAAGGCACGAACACGCTGCGTATAGAGGTCACCTCGTTGGCTGCCAACTACCTTGCCGAGATGGACCGCCGCGGTATAGTCTGGCGTAAGTTCAAGGACGCCAATATCGCCAACCTCAAAGGCGGCAAGGTGTCTTATTACGGCAACTGGGACGTCATGCCCTGCGGACTGAATTCCGCCGAACTGCTACTCGATGCCCGCTCTTGGACCAAGTCTAACTAACCGCCCTCGGCGGTGCCGAGTAACGCCCTCTGCAGCAGGCTTAATAGATTCAGCTCCGGCAAATTCTCCCTATTCTCCATTTTCTTCTCAAATAATTTGCACAATTCAAAAAAACATACTACCTTTGTATAGTTTTTCCCATATATGTAATATTATCGGGACAAAATACGAGTTATTTATACAATGTATAAAAGCACTAAAGATATTATTTCAGAGCGTATATCACGAGGCGGACGAGGACGCTTCTGGTTGATTCGCGATTGCGAAGATGTGGCAGATTACGAGTCTGTCAGAAAGGCTTTTCAGCGATTGGCGAAAGAAGGCAAACTTATTCGTATCGAAAAGGGTATTTACTGGTTCCCGAAAATAGATACAGAGTTAGGTCTTGGTGTCTTGCTGCCGGGTACTGAAGCAGTGGCCAGAGCCATTGCAAAGCGAGATAATATTCGCGTAGCTCCTACGGCGGCCTTTGCTCAAAATGCCTTAGGCTTGTCCACACAAGTCGAAGCGAATGTGGTATTCTATACCGATGGTCCCGGACGACGCATCAAAAGAGGCAATGGGAAAGGTATCTTATTTTTGCATACCAGTGACATGTCTCGCTTCGCATACAAGTCGCGATTGATGCAACTGATAGCTACGGCATTAACTGACTATGGAGAGAAAAATGTGCGAGATTCGGACTTTGATACCATTCGTCCTTTCCTCCAACACATCTCTCAAAAAGATTTCTCACATGATATAAAACTGATGCCTATATGGCTTCAAAATAAGCTCAAGGCTTTATGATTTATACAGATTTAACAGCTCAGCAACGGTTGGCACTTTTAAGCCAAGTGAATGCTATGACCGGGCAATACCAGCAGACCATCGAAAAAGACTGGTGGGTAACGCAAGTGTTGCGTGTGTTGTTTGCACAGCCCTATGCCGAACATCTGTCATTCAAAGGAGGTACGTCGCTGAGCAAAGCATGGAACCTCATCGAGCGTTTTTCTGAGGACATTGATATCGCTATAAGCCGCGAATACTTAGGTTTTTCCGGTGAACTGAGCCGCACGCAGGTGAGCGACAAGCTCCGTCGTGCTGCTTGCTCGTTTGTGCGCGAGAAGATGCAGGATGATGTACGGGAAGGACTGATTGCTTTAGGCATTCCTGCTGACCAGTTCAAGGTACACGTGAATATCACGTCCGTCTCCACTACCGATCCGGAAATTATCCACATTGAATATCAGTCCATCCTTCCCAACTCAGAGTATATCGCTCATACAGTTAAGGTAGAAGTGACCGGCCGCAGTATGCACGAACCGATTCAAACAATTCCGCTACAATCGCAGATTGACGAGTTCCTACCGCAGTCGAACATTGCTCAGCCAGCTTTCCCTGTTAGCGTCGTTCGCCCTGAACGTACGTTCTTGGAGAAAGTGATGCTGCTTCATGAGGAGTTCGCCAAACCGGCTGCCGAAATGCGAACCGAGCGCATGAGCCGCCACCTATATGATTTGGAGCGCATGTTGCATACCGACATCGCCGAACGTGCTTTGAACGATGAACATCTCTATCGTTCTGTCTTGGAGCATCGCCGTAAGTTTATCGGTCTGAAGGGCTTCGACTATGACACGCTCTATCCACGAAATCTCTCGCTGGAAATACCGGCGGACATTCTCCCTGCATGGCGCAAGGACTACGAGAATATGAGACAATCGATGATTTACGGTCAGTCCGTTCCTTTTGACGAATTGCTTTCCGAAATCCGCCGACTCAATGCCCGCATCCGTACGTTTCCTTATAGCAAACAATAACCATAAATCTCATTCCCAAACATCTCTCATCGCCCGTCGCAAGCGGGCGTTTTTTCTCCTATCGTATTATCTAATTGAGCATTTTGCGGACTGGAAAAACCTCTCCGTAAAGCTTTTTGTTTAACAATTTAGTAATACGATGTATGAACACTTTATCTGATGAGCAACTTCTTCAGTTGCAAACGTTTCTCCGAGGAATTAACGCCATTCTCGGATTAACTCCCTCAAACGCTTCTGAGCCAGGCTATTTGGCTCACGTTCCCTATCCTTCTATTTCCAAGAAACTAACCTTCCGAATAGTAGGAAAGTGGGACAAATGGGACATTTTCCACAGGCAGGACTTGCTACGGTTCTAAACCAATCAAGGTTGCAAGGTTGCAAGGTTGCACATCATTGTAGGTTGAAATAATCTCCATTATATATTATATATGATATAATAATATAATGACGTTTTAATGAACCGACACGGTTGCGCAACTTTGCAACCTTTGCAACTTTTACTCGCCGCATGGATGCCCAGTGTATGGTCTCTTGATTTTTCAAAAAAAAAATTTGGAGAAAGCGATTTCTTCATCGTATCTTTGGAGTGTCATTCGCGAAAGACAGCCATTACGTTCTCGGGGAAGTGGCGCGAGAGTGGCGCGAGAGTGGCTACACGTTCGGCACTCGCCCGAGGAGAAACCGACACTATATGTCGGGTAAGAAACATCGAAAAGGATTTGTTTGGCATACGCTCCATTCCGTTCTATGCGGTGTTCTGCATGTGACATGGCAAGTATTATGGCCAAACGGGAAAAGTATTTTTTCCCTCAAAACATTTGCATAGTCTAAAATTTTATACTATCTTTGCAGTGATTTTTGATTGTTTCGTATGGAAAAATCACAAATCGCCACATTAAATCAAAGATAAACATGGATAGTATGAGACGTAAAATCATGGACTCGTTATGCGAGTGGAAGGCTAAAAACGGACGAATGCCACTGGTTCTGAACGGCGCACGCCAAGTGGGGAAAACCTATATTCTGGAAGAATTCGGCAGACAACACTATGTCAACACCGTGCGTTTCAACTTGGAGGCTGACACCCGTGCAAGAATGGTTTTTGAAGATGACCTCAATCCGCAGACTATTCTTCTTCAGTTGGAGAGTATATCGTCCCAACGTATTCTTCCGAATGACACATTACTGATTTTGGACGAGATACAAGCGTCCGAACGTGCCTTGACAGCACTGAAATCATTTTGCGAGCAAGCGCCCGAGTACCACATCTGCGCGGCAGGCAGTATGTTAGGCGTAGCGGTGCATCGCGAGAAATATTCCTTCCCGGTCGGAAAAGTGGACGAGTTGCAGCTTTTTCCTTTGGACTTTGAGGAATTCCTTTGGGCGATGTCCAAGCAGTCCCTCGCGGAGCAGATACGTCTTCATGCGAACACGAACATCAAGATGCCGACTGCGCTGCATGAAGAAGCCTTGGCCCTATGGCGGCAGTATATGGCCGTAGGCGGTATGCCGGCAGTAGTTGCGGAATACGTACAGACGAACAGTATCGTGCATATCGCTGACATACAGCAACGCATCCTCAACGAGTACGTAGCCGACATGGCGAAATACGCTTCTCCTGCTACATCGGTCAAAATCCGTGCATGTTACAACTCCATTCCTGCCCAGCTCGCCAAAGAGAACCACAAATTCCAATACAAAGTCGTGCAGCGTGGCGGAAGTGCCACCATCTTCGGCGAATCCATCGAATGGCTGAACTACGCCGGTATCGTGCTCAAATGTCAGGAAGTGGAGAATGCCGTCATCCCGCTTGCTGCCTATGTGGATTTGGGAGACTTCAAACTCTATATGAGCGATGTCGGACTGCTGACCATGAAATCCGGCATGCCGTCTTCGCTGATTCTGTCGCCTCTGCCGGTAGATAACACTTTCATGGGAGCGATAGCGGAAAACTATGTGGCGCAGGCATTGGCGGCAAGACAGATTCCTCTGTATTATTGGCGGAACAGCAATACTGCGGAGCTGGATTTCCTTTGGCCGCAAGACACTCGGATTATACCTCTTGAGGTAAAAAAGGGCTTGCACACACGTGCCAAGAGCATGAACCAGTTCCGTCTGACATATCATCCGGAAATAGCTATTCGCATTTCTCAGAAGAACTTTGGTCTGGAAGAAGGCATACGCTCCATTCCGTTCTACGCGGTATTCTGCATGTGACATGCTGCAATCCCACAGAAAAAAAATACACCGTCCTCTTGCGTATGTGCATTTTTTGTTGTAATTTTGTACGTCATTTGTGCATACCACAACCCGAACATACACTTATCACTAACAATAAAAACACTTATCATTATGAAACCGTCTCACATTGAGCATCTCGGGATTGCAGTCACCTCGCTGGAGGCAACCATCCCCTTCTTTGAGTTCCTAACCGGCAGCAAGTGCTACTCCATTGAGGAAGTTGCCGACCAGAAAGTCAAGACAGCCTTCTTCAAAGTCGGTCAGACCAAGATTGAGCTGCTCGAACCCACATGCCCCGAAAGCACTATCGCCAAGTTCATCGAGAAGAACGGCGGACGCGGTGGCGTACACCACGTGGCTTTTAACGTAGAGAATGTCGCCGAAGCACTGGCAGAAGCTGAGGCAGCAGGGCTCCAACTCATCGACAAAGCTCCCCGCAAAGGTGCAGAGAACCTGATGATTGCGTTCCTCCATCCCAAGAGCACATGCGGCGTGCTTACCGAAATCTGCGAACAACCCAAGTAATGTACCATTTGGTCATTTACAATTTGTTCATTTATTTGAGCATTTAACCATTTAGACAATTGTTCATTATGGATTCAGCGAAACTTCAGAAACTGATAGACAGTCGCGCCAAGGCCAATGCCGGCGGCGGCGAGGCGGCTGTGGAGAAACATCACGCCAAAGGCAGCTACACCGCGCGCGAGCGCATCAACATGCTCCTCGACGAGGGCTCGTTCGAGGAAGTGGACATGTTCCTCACCCACCGATGCACCGACTTCGGTATGGAGAAGAAGGTCTTCCTGGGCGACGGCGTGGCATGCGGCAGCGGAACCATTGACGGCCGACTCGTGTTCGTCTTTGCGCAGGACGCCACCGTCATCGGAGGCTCTCTGTCCGAGACTATGGCGCAGAAGATATGCCACGTCATGGACATGGCAATGAAACTCGGTGCCCCCATCATCGGTCTCAACGACTCGGGCGGCGCACGTATTCAGGAAGGCGCATGCGCGCTGGCCGGCTATGCCGAGATTTTCGAGCGCAACATCCTCGCCTCCGGCGTCGTTCCCCAGATAAGCGTCATCTTCGGCCCCTGCGCCGGCGGTGCGGTCTATAGCCCGGCGCTGACCGACTTCATCATGATGACCGAGCAGAACTCCTACATGTTCATCACCGGTCCCAAAGTGGTCAAGTCCGTCACCGGCGAGGACGTGACCGTCGAGCAACTCGGCGGCGCCAAGGTGCACGCCACCAAGTCCGGCGTCACCCATTTCGTCGCCGCCACCGAAGACGAAGCCATGGCCGAGATACGCCGACTCATCTCCTTCATCCCCCAGAACAACATGGAGGAGGCTCCTCTCTTCGAGTGCCAGGACGACCCCGCACGCATCGAGGACAGCCTGAACGACATCGTGCCCGACGACCCCAACAAGCCCTATAACATGAAGGACATCATCTACACCATCGTGGATAACGGTGACTTCATGGAGGTACAGAAAGACTACGCAAAGAACATCATCTGCGGCTTTGCCCGCTTCAACGGCCGCTCCACCGGCATCATCGCCAACCAGCCCAACTGGCTCGCCGGCGTGCTCGACTGCGACGCCAGCCGCAAGGCCGCACGCTTCGTGCGCTTCTGAGACGCATTCAACATCCAGATCCTCACCCTCGTGGACGTGCCCGGCTTCCTCTGCGGCACCGGCCAGGAGTACGCAGGCATCATCGACCACGGAGCCAAACTGATGTTCGCCTATGGCGAGGCCACAGTGCCCAAGGTCACCATCACCGTCCGCAAGTCGTACGGCGGCAGCCATATCGTCATGTCCTGCAAGCAACTGCGCGGCGACATGTGCTACGCATGGCCCAACGCCGAGATTGCCGTCATGGGTGCCAGCGGTGCCGTAGGTGTGCTCCAGGCTAAAGCTATCAAGGCCATCGAGGACCCCGAAGAGCGCAAGAAGTTCATCGCCGAGAAAGAGGCGGAGTACAAGGACAAGTTCGCATCGCCCTATCAGGCTGCCAACCGCGGCTATATCGACGACGTCATCGAGCCGCGCAACACACGTGCACGCATCATCCGCGCCTTCGAGATGCTCCAGACCAAGCGTCTCACCAACCCGCTCAAGAAACACAGCAACATACCGTTGTAGGATGGTAAATGGTAAATGATTAAATGGTAAATACTATGATCATGTTAGCAACCAACTGGACCCATGTTTGGATGGTGACCATCCTGGGATTCTGCTTAGTGTTCCTCCTGCTGGTCGTGCTCATCTATATCCTCAAACTCTTCGGTTTCATCATGCGTCCGCGCATCAAAGTGGCTAAGCCGACCGAGGTGCACGAGGCCGTAGGTGCACCCCGCAAAGAGACCTCCGAGAGCATCACCCTCACCGCAGAGGCTACCGCCGCCATCGCTACGGCACTACACCTCTACTACAACGGTGTACACGACGAGGAGCCGACACAAGTCACCATCAAGAAAATAGAGCGCCGCTACTCCCCATGGAACAGCAAACTCTACGGTATGAACAACTTACATCGCAACTAAACACAACAATGAAACAATTCAAATTTGTCATCAACGGCCACAAATACGAGACGGCCGTCAACGAAATAGCCGGCAACATGGCCGAGGTGACTGTGAACGGCACCACCTTTCAGGTGGAGATTGAGAAAGAGGAGGCCGTAGCCGCCCCGCGCCGCAGCGCCGTGCAAGCCGCCTCACAGGTGGTCAACGCCGCACAGCAAAGCGCCGGAGTCCAGGCTGTCAAGTCCCCGCTGCCCGGCTCGATTGTCAAGGTCAACGTGCACCCGGGCGACAAAGTCAATGTCGGCGACGAACTGCTCACCATGGAGTCCATGAAGATGGAGAACAGCATCAAGGCCGAAGTGGCCGGCACGGTCAAGGCCGTCCTCGTCGAGCCCGGCAAGAACGTCATGCAGGACGACAAGCTGTTGGAGATTGAGACCGTAGCCGTGGCTGCCGCACCCAAGGCCGCACCGGCTCCCGCTCCCAAGCCCGAGGCACCCAAGGCCGCGCCCGCTGCGCCGAAAGCCGCTCCCGCTGCACCTGCAGCCGGGGCCAAAGTGGTATCTCCCCTGCCCGGCTCCGTCATCAAGGTGCTCGTCACCGAGGGACAGGCCGTCAAGAAAGGCGACACGCTCCTCACACTCGAGTCCATGAAGATGGAGAACGCCGTCATGGCCGAACAGGATGGCACCGTCAAGCAAATCTGCGTCAGCGCCGGACAAAACGTCATGCAGGACGACCTGCTCATGGTTTTAGGATAAACATAACAGGCAGAAAACATGGAAACAAATATTTGGCAAGAGATACTGGAGTTCTTTCAGACGATGGGCTTCATGCAGATGGGAGCCGACTTCTTCGGTACCGGCTGGCAGCAACTCGTCATGCTCTTTATCTCGTTCTTCCTGCTCTATCTGGCTATCAAGAAGCAGTATGAGCCGCTGCTGTTGCTGCCAATCGCCTTCGGCATGCTGCTCACCAACCTGCCCGGGGCGGGTATGTTCCACAGCGAGTTGTGGGACGCCTTCCTCAATCCTGACAGCCCCTACTACCACTCCTACGGAGCCATTCTCAAGAACGGCGGACTGCTCGATGTATTATATATAGGTGTCAAGGCCGGCGTCTATCCGTGCCTCATCTTCATCGGTGTGGGAGCCATGACTGATTTCGGACCGCTCATCGCTAACCCCAAGAGCCTGCTCCTCGGAGCCGCTGCGCAGATAGGTATCTTCCTGACGTTCCTCTGCGCCAACGCCATGGGCTTCACCGAGGCCGAGGCCGGTAGTATCGGTATCATCGGCGGTGCGGACGGACCGACCAGTATCTTCCTCACCAGCCGTCTGGCGCCCCACTTGCTGGGCCCCATCGCCATCGCAGCCTATAGCTACATGGCACTCGTGCCCGTCATCCAGCCGCCTATCATGCGCGCACTGACCACCAAGGCAGAGCGGGCTATCAAGATGAAGCAGCTGCGCGCCGTGAGCAAGACCGAGAAAATCGTCTTCCCCATCATGGTTGCCACCGTGGTAGCACTCATCCTGCCCGACGCAGCGCCGCTCATCGGCTGTCTGATGCTCGGTAACCTGATGAAAGAGTGCGGCGTAGTGGACCGTCTGAGCAAGACCGCCCAGAACGAACTGATGAACATCGTGGTCATCTTCCTCGGACTCTCCGTCGGAGCAACGGCCACCGGCCCCTCCTTCCTCAACCTCAAGACCCTCATGATTCTCGCTATGGGTATCGTGGCGTTCGGTTGCGGCAGCGCAGGCGGTGTGCTCCTCGCCAAGCTGATGAACGTCTTCAGCAAGGAGAAAATCAACCCGCTCATCGGTTCGGCAGGTGTCAGCGCCGTGCCTATGGCTGCACGCGTCAGCCAGCAGGTCGGACAAGAAGAGAACCCCGGCAACTTCCTGCTCATGCACGCCATGGGGCCCAATGTCGCAGGCGTCATCGGCTCGGCTGTCGCCGCCGGTATCCTCCTCTCCATGCTCGGCTAATCCGACACACAACCTCTACACACTCGGGGGTGGCCGCACGGCTCACCCCCGAGTCGTTTCTGCAACATAACCCGCTGATTCCCAGAGCCCCTAACAGAGCTGAAACAGACCTAAAACAGAGCTGACCCTGTCACTGCCCTGTCTATCAGCCACTTTCACCCCTCAGCATCGTTTCAGCATCGTTACAGCATCGTTCCAGGTTCGTTCCAGGTTCGTTCCAGGTTCGGGTGCTGCACCCCACCCGCTCCAAATCCCACCATTTGGGGATTGCCCAACCGAAGAAAAAGCAGTACCTTTGCAACATCATTTAACAGACCCTCATGAGACAAGTCCGATACGTATTTACACTTATCATCTCGTTATCCATCACTGCGTTAAGTTATGCGCAGACAGATTCCATAACCATCAGCAGCGCCGACTGGAAGTCATTGCTCGAGCGTGTCGAGCGTCTGGAAGCGGCGCAGTCACATCCCCAAAGTGAGGGATACCACGCCCCGCAGGCGGATGCCGTGAGCGGAGCCACCAAGGTCGATGCCCACAGCGGCGCGACACCTCCGGCGGACACCACGGCCCGGCAGCACAAGCATGAACGCCCCAAAGGCCGCTTCACCATCGGAGGCTACGGCGAAGCCGTCATGAGCCGCCATTTCTACTCCGACCACTTCAACCGCTACCTCGACCCCGCCAACCACCGCAACGACCGCAGCAACGGGCGCATGGACCTGCCCCACGTCGTCATCAACCTCGGCTATGACTTCGGCCACGGCTGGAGCATGGGCACCGAGATAGAGTTCGAGCACGGCGGCACCGAAGCGGCCGTGGAGATAGACGCCGACGAGGCCGGCGAATACGAGGCCGAAGTCGAGAAAGGCGGCGAGGTCGCGCTGGAGCAGTTCTGGATAAACAAGCAGTTCTTCCCCATCCTCAACCTGCGCATGGGCGAGATTATCGTGCCCGTAGGCATGACCAACTCGCACCACCTGCCCACCGACTTCTTCACCTGCTACCGCAACGAGGGCGAGATGCAGCTCTTCCCCTGCACGTGGCACCAACTGGGCATCGAGCTCTGGGGCCGCAACCAATACATCGGCTACCAGGCGATGTTCCTCGCCGGACTGGATGCCGAGCGCTTCTCCGCCCCGTGGTTCGTGCACTACGGCAGCACCAGCCCCTATGAGTTCAAGCTGGCCAACGGCTATGCCTTCGCCGGACGCGTGGACGGCTACGTGCCCAACAGCGGACTGCGGCTGAGCCTGAGCGGCTACGCCGGCACCTGCATGCATAACACCCAGTACGCCGGTGCCTATAGCGCCAAGTACGACACCATACTCGGCACGCTGGCTATCGCCTCGTTCGACTTTGAGTGGAAGCGCTACGGCGTCATCATGCGCGGCAATATCGACTACGCCCACCTGAGCAACGCCGACCGCATATGGGACCTGTTCCAGCACCTGCCCAAGCACAACGGCCAGGACGGCACCCCGCGCACCGGCAGCCCCGTCTCATCCCAAGCCCTGTGCGGAGGCATCCAACTGGGATACGACATCTTCCACTACATACCCGCCCTGAACAAGCGCCACCAACTCATCCCCTTCGTGCTCTATGAGTACTACAACCCCGTCTTCGGCCGAGGCTCGGTGGCGTCCGTCAAATACGACTACATGGAGCGCCACCGCATAGCCGCGGGCATCAACTACTACCCCCTCCCGCAGGTGGTCATCAAGGCCGAGTACTCGCACCGACTGCTGCCGACCGGATACAACAACGAGCCGTCCGTGTCCCTGTCCGTAGCCTACTCGGGCATGTTCAAGATCTAAATCACAGGAGATTAACCAATAAACAACATATACAATGAAAAAGTTATTCTACGCCATCGGCGTGATGGCATTGGCTGTCGGCATGACAGCCTGCGACGGAAACAATCCGAACAACCAAGACAAGAAGATTGAGAACGGCTCACAGGAGGCTGTGGATGCCGCTTGTACACAATGGAAAGTGAGCCGCCAGTACTGGGAGTGGAGCGAGGCCTTCCTCTTCGGCCCTGCCACCACCTATGGCATCGACCCCCACACGGACACATGGCCGTTCGCCAAGACGCAGTTCGAGAAACTGATGCTCACCTACAACCCCGCCACCGACGAGGACGACGCCGACTTCATTGACAACTACATCGCTACCGGCCAGAACGTGGCGGGCTTCCACGCTGTGGAGTACCTGCTCTTCCGCGAGGGTCAGCCGCGCAAGGTGAGCGACTTCACCGAGGATGAGGTTTACTACGCCTGTGCCGCCGCCAAGGACCTGCATCTGGCCGCTCTCAAACTGCTGAGCGCCTGGGGTGACGACCTCAGCGCCGAGGAGCAGGCTATCCTGGAGGACGCCGAGTGGGAAGCCGAGTACGACTATGCTGCCGGCAGCTTCCTCCGCCTGACAGGCACCCAGGCCGCCGTACAGATTATCGAAGGCTGCCGCGACATCATCGGCGAGGTCTCCGAGGGCAAAATCGGCTCCGCCTACACCGGCGAGGACATCAACTACATCGAGTCGCCGCACGCCTACAACTCCATTCAGGACTTCACGGACAATATCCTCTCCTGCCGCCATGCGCTGTACGGCGCACTGGAGGCCGACAAACCCCAGGCTAACTCGCTGATAGCCTACACCTCGGCCGTTGCTGCCATGCAGGAGCAGAGTAAGAAAGTGGAGGACGCACTCGCCGAAGCTATTGCCAAGGTGCGCGCGATGAAAGCCCCGTTCGTGCTCAACTACACCGACGCTTCCTGCGGTGAGGCCATCGAGGCACTCGACGCACTGGACGAGGAACTGCAGAAACTGGAGGAACTGCTGCAACAATACGCGGAGAGCGACGTGCAGAACAACGCTCTCAAGACCACTGCCGAGCAGTTCTATCGCCAAGTAGTGCTGCCCACCTATCGCGGACTGGCGAACAGCGGCAAGAAACTGGCGGAGGACGTGCAGAAAATAGCCCCCGCAACCGAGCAATAACCCCACGTAACTCATGACACAAACAACCATACCCATGAAGAGAAACCTATCTATCTCCCTGCTGGCCTGCCTGGCACTGACCGCCTGCGGTCCTGAGGTCATCGACCCGGGACAGCCCAAGCCGCAGACCGAGTATGCAGAGGAATACTACTCCGGCGGTAAGTTAGGCACCGTCTTCAACGCCACCGCCAGCGCCTATGAGCAGCCCAGTCCCGCAGTGGAACAGAGCGGCATGTCGTTCGACTTCCAGATGGGCGAGTATTTCTTCGAGAAAGACTATAACACCAACCCTGACGGCGCCTTCCACGGCCTCGGCCCGCTCGCCGTCCGCGAGGGCTGTCTGTACTGCCACCCCGCCTACGGACACGGCAAGCGCCAGACCGCGTACCACGCCAAGACCATGGGCAACGGCTACCTGCTGGTGCTCTACGAGAAGGTGGACGGCCAGGACTCCTACCTGAGCTCACTCACCGGCATGCCGCAGACACTGGCCTACGGCCCGTTCAAGGCACCCATCGACGAGGACAAGATACGCATCGACTGGCTCAACTACACCGACGAATGGGGTAACACCTTCCCCGACGGCGAGACCTACTCGCTCATCTACCCCGAGGTCACCATCCCCGCTGACGCCTACTACGTGCCGCTGCTGGCTACCGTCAACGGCGAGGCGAACACCCCGCTGAGCGTGGACCAGGTGGGCGTGCTGCTCGAATCGACCATCGGCATCTACGGCACCGGCTTGATTGACGCCATACCCGACGACAGCATCACGGCACAGTGGACCCGCGAGGAGCAGGCCTACAACGCCGGATACCTCAAGCACTGGAAGAGCGGCTGGTTTGAGAACGGCCAGTGGAAGACCTTCTACACCGGTCTGGACAAGACCCCCTACGTGCGTCGCTACACCTACGCCATGTCGCGCGGACCGCTCTGCGACGCCGCCGGAGCCAACGCCATATGGAACATCACCAACGTGACACGCCCCGACCGCCGCTACCACTACATGACCACCGCCTACGCCGATGTCGCCGCTAAGGACCCCGACGTGCAGGCCGAGTTCCCCGCATGGATTGCCACCCAGGCGAGCGCCGAGGACTACCCCGAGTGGTTCACCGACAACGTCGAGGATAATATCCGCAACTACCTGCTTGCCAAGAACCTGCCCGTGGAGATGACCGAGAAGCAGTTCCTGCAACTGATGGTATGGCACCGCGGTCTGGCCGTGCCGGCCGCCCGTGACATGGACAACGCCGAGGTACAACGCGGCCGGGCCCTCTTCACGCAGATAGGCTGCGCACAGTGCCACCGCCCGTCATGGACCACCGGCGATGACGACGTGCACGACCCCAACAACTCGCTGTGCGACAACAGCAACATGCCCCGCTACCCGCATCAGAAGATATGGCCCTACACCGACATGGTGCAGCATAAGCTCATGATGGTGAACGACATACGCACAGGCTGGTGCCGCACCACCCCGCTCTGGGGACGCGGCCTGAGCAAGCTGGTGACCGGTGCCGAAGACCGTCTGCACGACTGCCGCGCACGGAACACGATGGAGGCCATCATGTGGCACGGCAGCGCCGAGTCGGACGCCCGTCAGAGCGTGGAGCAGTTCCGCCAACTGAGCAAGGAAGAGCGCGACGCCATCATCCGCTTTGTGGATGCTATCTAACCCGGCCCGCCTCACGCGACCATGAACCGTCTGCGCCCGATAGCCTTCTCCCTGATGGGAGTCATCATCCTGCTACTGATAGCCGGTAGTGTCGTAGAGCAACTCTGCGGCACTACCGCCGCTATACGCTATGTCTATGCCGCCCCGTGGACCATCGTGCTATGGTTCGGCGCCACGCTCAGCGGCATGACCCTGCTGCTCCGCACACAATGGCGGCAGTGGGGCACCATCCTGCTGCACATGGCCTTCGTCGTCATTCTGGGCGGTGCATTGGTGACACACCTGTGGGGCGTGCAGGGAGCCGTGGAACTGCGGCCGGGACAGCCCGTGCGCACCTTCACCGACAAGGAGCACGACTACCGCACACTCTCCTTCCCCTTCACCCTGACGCTGAGCGACTTCGACGTACTCACCTACCCCGGCACCGACACGCCGCGTGACTATGTGTCGCGCCTGACCGTGCACGACGGCGGACAAGTGACCGAGGGCGAGGTAGCCATGAACCGCATCTTCCGCTACCGCGGATGGCGCTTCTGCCAGTCGCACTACACGGCGGGCGAGTCGGTCGTGCTGCTCGTCAACCGCGACCCGTGGGGTATCGGGCTGACTTACAGCGGCTACGTCCTGCTACTGATAGCTATGGTGCTGTTCTTCCTGCAGCCCCGTTCCCGCTTCCGCACCCTGCTGCGCAGCGCCTTGACGGCGGCGACCCTGCTCGTCACGCTGTCGGTACAGGCGGCCCCGCAGACACTCCCCCGGCAGCAGGCACGCGCCATGGGCGACTTGGCCGTGTTTCACAACGGGCGCATACAGCCCCTCTCGTGCCTGGCCACCGACTTCACCGAGAAACTCTGCGGGCGCGCGACCTATGCCGGCATGACGCCCGAGCAGGTCTATGCCGGATGGCTGCTCGCACCATATACATGGCTGGACGAACCGATGTTCAAGCTGAAGGCCGCCGACCGCAAGGCTCTGCACCTCAGCGGCCGTTACGCCACCTATAACCAACTCTATTACGCCCGCCAACAGGGCGTCACACTCTCACCCTACGCCGAGGAGAAGACGGCACTGGTCCAGATGCTCCTGCACGGCGAACTGACGCGCATCTATCCCTATGCCGACACGGCGCAGCACACGGTACAATGGCTCTCACCCGCAAGCGACCTGCCGCTCGGCATGAGTGACGAGCAATGGTTCTTTATCCGTAAGTCGCTGGATTACATGGGCGAGCTGCTGCATGAGCAGGACTATGCGCATATCGACACGCTCCTGAGGAAGACCGCCCGCTACCAGCAGGTGCAGTACGCGCGCTGCGACGCGGCGCAAGACCTGCCTTCCCCGACCCGCTTCCGGGCCGAGCAACTGTTCCGCCGTCTGGCTTATACCAAGCCCATGGCGATGGCTACGCTCACGGTCGGGCTGCTTCTGTTCCTGCTGTATATCTTTGTCAGCGCAACCGGACGGCCAATGCCGCAGTGGGTGAGCCGGACGGCGTGGTGGCTCCTGAGCGCGGAATGGCTGGTTCTGACGGTGTTGCTCGGACTGCGTTGGTATATCAGCGGGCATGTGCCGCTGAGCAACGGTCACGAGACCATGCAGGCACTCGCCTGGCTGACCATGCTGACGGCTGTTGCCGCCGCACGGAGAGGGCGGCGCGACCTGCTGCTCACCTCCGCATGGCTGGTGAGCGGACTGGCACTGCTCGTCTCCATGATGACCGCGAGCAACCCGCAGATAACGAGCCTGATGCCCGTACTCCAATCGCCGCTGCTGAGCCTGCATGTGACCGTCATCATGCTCTCCTACTGCCTGCTGGCACTCATAGCCATCAACAGCATCGCGTCCCTCGTCACACAGGCGATACATCCTGATACCCGGCGGCTGACAAAGGCGATGGACCTGTCGCAACTGCTGCTCTATCCCGCAGTGTTCTGTCTGGCGATAGGCATCTTCATCGGTGCCGTGTGGGCGAATATATCGTGGGGCAGTTACTGGCAATGGGACCCCAAAGAGACGTGGGCGCTCATCACGCTGCTCGTCTATGCTATGCCCCTGCACACCACCTCGCTGCGTTTCCTGCAGCGGCCTGTGGTGTTCCACCTCTACTGCCTGCTGGCGTTTCTGGCGGTTCTGTTCACCTATTTCGGTGTCAACTTCCTGCTGGGCGGCATGCACTCCTACGCATAGGGGACATTTGCCGAACGCAATCGTTACCTGACCGTTACCTGGCCGGGGGGATTAGTGACGCAGTATGATCCAGATGATGATGGGTGCACCGAAGAGTGCACTGATGGTGGAGATGGGGAGGGGATAGGTGAAGAGGCTGCTGAGTATGTCACACAGCAGCAACAGGTCAGCCCCTATGAGGATAGAGGCGGGGAGTGTGATGAGGTGGTTGGAAGAGCGCGCCAGTCCGCGGGCTATATGGGGCACGGCCACCCCGACGAACGCGATAGGGCCGCAGTAGGCCGTCACCCCTCCGGCCAGCAGACCCGTAGCCAGCACGATGCCCAGACGGATATGCGGCACATGGATACCGAGAGCCTGCGCGTAGTTCTCCCCTAACGAAAGGCCGTTGAGCGGCTTGATAAGCAGGATGCTGATGGTCAGCCCCACCAGCACCACAGCCGCCAGTACCCCCAGTTCACTCCACCCCACACTGCTCAGGCTGCCGAGCGTCCAGACGATGAACAGCTTGAGCGCGTCAGGATTGGCGAAGTTCTGCAGCAGGCTGACCAGTGCGCCGGCCACGGAACCGAGCATCATACCCACGATGAGCAGGCTGACATTGCTCTCTATACGGCGCGAGACCAGCAGAACCAGCAGCAGCACGAGCGTGCTTCCTATGATAGCGGCGGGGATGATTCCTCCGCCGGCAAGCGTTATGCCGAAGAACGAGGCGCAGAGTGTCACCAAGGCGACACCCAGACTAGCGCCGGAACTGACGCCCAGGATATAGGGTCCGGCCAGCGGATTACGGAAGAGCGTCTGCATCATCAGACCGCTGACCGAGAGCGCCGCACCGGCCAGGACAGCCGTGAGTGCCTTAGGCAGACGCAGATTGAGCAGGATACGTGCCGTCAGGGCATCGGGATGCTGCCACCACTCCGAGAGGGGAATCCACACTGCGCCGCAGGAGAGGTCCAACCACAGGAGGAAGAACAGCAGCAGCGAAGAGCATACTATGAGGACGGAGGTGCGATTCATCGGGCAATCTGTTGGTATAGAGTCAGTATGCGTTGCGCCACTTGGGCGTTCGAGAGTCCTTGCTCAATCAGTCTGTTGCGCCCGTCCGAGCGAGCGGAGCGAGCGAGGACCCGGGTGAGCAGTGCGGCCAGTTCGTGCGGCGAACGGGTGCGGGCCACATAGCACCCCTCCACATCGGCGGTGCGCTCCGCCACGTCCCCCACATCGACACTGACTATCGGGCAGTTGCAAGCCATGGCCTCCTTGATGACCTGTGGCGAGCCTTCCGTATGGCTGGTGAGCAGAAGACAGTCGGCGGCGCAGAGGAGTGTGTTCACCTGCCCGCGGGTGTAGCCTTTGAGTTCGCATAGTTCGACGCCGTCGAGCTGTGCGACAGCGGCTTGCGCCAGTGCGGGGTCCTTGACGGCATTGTCGAACGCACCGGCAAAGAGCACTCGCTTCTCCTCCTCTCCCCAGCCGAGCGCGGTACGCGCCTGCTGCCGGGACTGCAGTTGGTCCTCGGTGAGATCCACGCCGCAGGGGAGGAGTGAGGCGCGGGAATGCTTATCCGCCCCGACCAAGGCCATTGTCCGTCGGCTGACAAAGATGTTCCATGCCGAGAGAGCCATAGCTATTCGTGAGAAAGGACGCACGCGGGGATGGTTGATATCCGAGCCGTGGTAGGTGGTCACGACGGGAACACGGCGCTGGAGATTGGCCAGCAGTCCGGACAGGCCATAGTGCGCATGGATAACATCCGGTCGGAAAGCGTGTATCTCACGGCGCAGGCGGGGCAGTTGGCGCAGGTAGCCGAGCGGTCCTTTGCCCTGAATACCAAAGAAGCGGAGTTCACACCCGCTGTCGGCGAGTGCTTGGGCCTGCTCCGAGACAAAGGGAGCGAACCGCTCTTTGTTATATGATGCGACGAGGAGTACCCGCATATGCTTTCTATGCCAAGCCACGGCCCTTGAGTTTGAACCACTGCCATGCCAGACAGCCGACCGCCATAACGGCGGTCCATATCTTGAACCAGCGCTTGTGCGTGGGCTGGATATTACATATCATATAGGCAGCGAACATGAGCTCGAAGGGGAGCACGGGCTGGTGGAATCGCTCGGAGTGGGCAAAGGCGCTGACAGTGAGCACGACCAGATAGCCAAGCATATAGCCGATGACGAGCGTGTGGTCCCGCCATGTGCCCGAGAAGAGGAAGACAAACATGGAGAGCAACACGAAGCCGGACAGGATATTCTTGGTGAAGTTGCCGCCATGGATGAGTTTCTGTGTATATTGCCCCTCCGTATCGACCATGGTGGGGAAGGGGATGGTGAAGATCATGGGTGCGAAGACGGCTGCGTTGGCGTACTTGGCTAACGTGTTACCGCCCTTACGATTGGAGCGCCACTCCATGTTACCGGCCTGGTATCCACCCTGCACTTTCTCGACGAGTTGGCGCGCCTCCTCCTGGATACGGTTACCCATAGTCACGCTCAATAGGCCCAATGCCAAGACGATGATAATGATACGCTTACCCCACCCCATGACACGCGCCGAGGTCATGACGAGGGCGAAGATGAGGGCGAGTATGCAGACGAGGGCGAGCGGTGTGCGGATAGAGAAGAGGACGAAGGCGACGAGGAGCAAGGGGATAATACGCCATGCGGTGAACTGGCGGCTTCGTATCAGGTTGTCCGCCATGTAGATATAGAAGGTACTGAGGAAGACCATCTCGGTCTCCTTGAGGTGGGCGCCGCAGTAGTACCAGAAGTTAGGCATGAGCATGACGAAGATGCCGGTCATGCGTCCGACGGCCTCGCCGAAGTTGTTCCGTGCAAGACGGTACATGAGCACAGCGGTGAGGGCACTCCAGAAGCACTTGATAACACGGGCGACGACAATACTATCGCCGGTGAACAGGTACACGAAGCCGAGGTAGGTGGCGTAACCCGTGTCGGAGAAGTCCACATATTTGAAGACGCTGTTCCAGTCCCACTTGCCATCGCGCATGCTCTGCGCCCACTCTTTGCCTAACTGGTCGTAGAGTGTAGCGTCGGCGTTCTCGAAGCCGAAGTAATCGTCGGGGCCGTATATCTGGTGGATAATGAAGACGTTAAGCAGGACGTAGGCGAGTCGGATGAAGAAGGCCCACAGGAAGAGGTTCTGCTCATACTTCCGGGAATCGCGCATCCGTCCCCACGTGCGTGTCAGTTCTTGTGCGCCGTAGAAGAATCCGAGGACCTCAATAGAGCCGAAGAGCATCCACCACCAGGGGAGGGCATACTTACTGAAATAGAGGGATACGACGGCCAGCACGGAGAAATAGATAGCGATACCGGGGTTGGCAATCCACTTGGGGAAGAGCGGATTGTGCATGTAAGTCGGTTGGAAGAGTCCTCTATTCATTGTGTTTCACCGGCCGCCGGCGTCCGAACGGCACAAAATGCGTGCAAAGTTACGACTTTTTCCCGAAATACGCAATACGAGGTGCTATTATTTTGGGTTTTTGTGGCGGACATGTCTGTTTTGGGGATATGTTTTTTTCTCCGTGAAGCACGTAATCACTCCCTGAATCACGCGTCAATCACGCGACAATCACGCGACAATCACGCGAGGATGGTACAGGTTTTCGACAGGTTGGGGAGTTGATTTTGTCGGCCTCTCAGGCCGACGCAACAGACGAAAGGAAGCAAGGAGAGGGGGCGCGGTGGGGCAGAAGGGAAGGGAAAGGTCATCGCAGGGCGATGAATCGCGGGCGCGGGCTGTGCCCGAGACGTAGAGACAGCCCGCGTCCCAGGTGGAGCGAAGGCGGGGAGGAGGCGAGGCGGAGAGGGGGAGGAGAGAGGCAGGGAAAGGTACAAAAGGGGAAAAAACGGCGGTAGGTATTGCGTATGTCAGGAAAAAGCAGTATCTTTGTAGGTTAATTTGCATAGGTATGCACATGCGCGTAGGTCGAGACATAATACAGATGTTGCTGACAGCCGTTCTGACGATGGCTGCAGGGGCGGTATATGCGCAGGTGGCGGAGAGCGCGGGAGTGGCGATGCGGAGCGAAGCGGAGAGCATCGCGAGCGGGGAGAAGAGCGGAGCGGACAGCGCGGGAGTGGCGATGCGGAGCGAAGCAGAGAGCATCGCGAGCGGGGAGAAGAGCGGAGCGGAGGCTCCGAAGAAGGGGCAGAAGATTAGTGCTCCGATACATTATACGGCGAAAGACTCGGTGATCATCATGGGCGACGGCACGGCGTTCCTGCACGGTTCGGGCGAGTTGCAGTACGAGAAGATGGAGCTGAATGCCGAATATATCCGTGCGGACATGGACAGCAGCCAGTTGTTTGCGCGCGGCGTGTATGACAGCATCTCGGACGAGACACGCGGCAAGCCTGTTTTCAAAGACGGGAAGGACAGCTACGAGTCGAACGAAATCACCTATAACCTGCACACGCAGAAGGGTTTTATCCGTCATGTGGTCACGGAGCAAGGCGAAGGATACATCATCGCGGACCGGACGAAGAAGGTGGGCGAGAAGACGATGATGATGGCGGGCGGTCAGTACACGACCTGCGACCAGCATGAGCATCCGCATTTCTACCTGAAGCTGACCAAGGCGAAGGTCGAGCCGGGCAACTATATCGCCGCGGGTCCGGCGTATATGGTGGTGGGTGATGTGCCGTTGCCGCTGGCGATACCGTTCGGATTCTTCCCGTTCACGGACAAGTACAGCAGCGGTCTGATTATGCCGACGTTTGGCGACGACTACACGCGCGGCCTGTACCTGCGCGGAATCGGTTATTATTTTGCGCTGAGCGACTACGCGGACCTGGAGATAACGGGCGACATCTACACGAAGGGCACATGGGCGGTATATGCCAAGTCGCGGTACGTGAAGCGGTACAGCTTCAGCGGCAACATCAGTCTGAACTACCGTTCGGACGTGGTGGGTGAGCGGGACATGCCGGACTACAGCAAGTCCACGAACTTCTCCATCCAATGGACGCATACCCAGGACTCCAAGGCCAACCCGTACAGCAACTTCAGCGCGAGTGTGAACTTCTCGACATCGGGCTACAACCGGAGCAACATCAACAGCTACTACAACGCACAGTTGAACTCGGAGAACACGAAATCGTCGAGTATCAGCTACACGCAACGTTTCCCGGAGAGCCCGTGGAGCCTGACGATGACGGCGATGGTCAACCAGCGGACAAAGGACTCGACACTGAGTCTGACCCTGCCGGACCTGACGGTGAGCATGAGCAGTATCTACCCGTTCAAGCGGAAGAAGCCGGTGGGCAAGGAGCGCTGGTACGAGAAGATAAAGATGAGTTACTCGGGGAATGCGAAGATAGCTGTGACCAATATCCGCGAGGACAAGATACTGAAGTCGAATTTCCTGCGGGACTGGCAGACGGGTCTCCAACATTCGATACCCATCAGCGCGTCGTTCACTGCGTTCAAGTACCTGAATATCACGCCATCCATCACGCTGCGCGACCGCATGTACTTCCAGCGCATCGACCAGCGATGGGACGACACGACGCAGAAGTTGGCGCGCGACACGACGAACGGATTCTTCAACGTGTTCGATTTCAACACCAGCATCAGCATGTCCACGAAGCTGTACGGCTTTTACATCCCGAGCCGCAAACTGTTCCCGAACGGCGTGATAGACCGTTTCCGTCATGTGCTGACTCCCAACCTGAGCTTCTCGTACCACCCGGACTTCGGCAACAAATGGTGGGGCTATTACAATGATTATGAGCAGCCTGTCTATACGGGTGAGATAGACGAACAGGGTCGGCAGGTGCAGAAGATAGACGAACTGGGCAACCCCGTGTTTATTGCGCAGAACTACTCACGTTTCCAGAACGGCATCTACGGCAATGCGCAGCGCGGTGCGGCGGCGAGTCTGAACTTCGGTCTGGCTAACAACCTGGAAGTGAAGGTGGTGAACAAGAAGGACACGACGGGGAAAGAGCCGTATAAGATTATCTCGCTGATTGACAACCTGAGCATCACGGGCGGCTACAACTTCATCGCGGACTCGATGAACTGGAGCAATTTCCAGGTCAATCTGCGCATCAAGTTCCCCAAGCCGCTGAATTACACGCTGAACCTAAGCGGCGCATTCGACCCGTACATGTATGAGTTGAACCCGTTAGGGACGCCTGTGCGGACGAACAAGCAGTACTGGAGCAACGGCCGGTTCCCGCATTTCCTGGGCACGGGCGCGAGTCTGAGTTACACGTTTAACAACCAGACATTCAAGAAATGGTTCGGGAAGAAGGACAAAGCGACTGACAAACCGAGTCAAGAGAGCGAGAATGAAGAGGTCATGACCGAGGCGGATGCGCTGACGGTGAACGAGGACGGCAGTCTGAACAACGCCAAGCGCAAGGCCAAGAAGCCCGCCGAGGACGCGGGCGACGACGGGTACGTCAAGACGCAGATACCGTGGAGCTTAAGCATCAGTTACAGCATCCGCTACCAGCCCGGCAGCGAGTTTGACTACAAGCGGATGTACTACAAGATGATTTTTGTGCACAACCTGTCACTGAGCGGCTCGCTGGGTCTGGGACAAGGGTGGAAAGTGAGTGCCACGACGAGCTTTGACTTCAAGGCCAAGCGCTTCTCCTACACGAACTTCAACGTGAGCCGCGACCTGCACTGCTGGAACATGACGGCCAGTTTCGTGCCCTTCGGTCCATACAAGAGCTACACGTTCCACATCGGCGTCAACGCGTCCATGCTGGCCGACCTGAAGTACGACAAGAACAGCGCCGAGGTGACGCAGAAAGCGACCAACTGGTGGTAACAGAAAGAATACTACTAATCAACGAGATATGAAGCATAAGATTTGGATAATTATCGGGATTATCACCGCGGTGGCAGCGGCGGGGCTGACCATCGGGATACTGCATATAGACCGTGTGGCGTCGGAGACGGCGTACAAGCAATTGCGTGCCGCTATGGCGGAGCGGAGTTTGCCCGTGACATGGTCGGGTCTCCATATCCGTGTGGGTCAGGGGACGGTACGCCTCGACAGCCTCCGCATGTACATGCAGACGGAGTTGAACAGCGGGAGAGACAGCGCCTATATCCTGGCGGAAGTGCCCCGCATACATATCGGGCATATCCATTGGGGGCAGCTGCTGCGGGAACGGCATCTGCATATCGATGAGATTCGTCTGAGCCGCCCGCGCGTAGCGGTGCGGAGTGTAGAGGAGGTCTTGCCGACACTGCTGCAGGCGGCACACGACAGCACCCGGCAGGCAATGCCGATAGAGCGAGTGTCTGTCGATGCTATCCGCCTGACAGACGGCTCGGTACGGCTGACCGAGGCCGGCGGGCGCCAGTCGGTTGAGGCGGACTCGCTGCAAGCGGGCGTGCACGGCATCTGCTTCCACTTCGGCAATTCGAGTCTGCACTACTGCGACTCGGTCTATCACCTGGCGCTGAGCAACCTGCACTACACGACGCCGGACGGGCTGATGCGTGTCACGTGCAAGCACATGGAGACGGCGGACGCGGGCAGCATGGTGCTCCGCTCGCTACGCATAGCCAACACCGACAGGAAAGAGCGTCATGCCGACAACTGCGGCAAGCAGCCGGCGACGTGGGTGCACGGCACTATCCATGAGATACGCACCTCGCCGGTGAACATCGTCCGCACGCTGGTCAACAGGCGAGTGGACATCGGGAGCCTGTCCGTGGCGGGCGACAGCATCTATATCTACCGCGACAACCACTACAAGCCGCGCCGTCCCTACCCCATGCCTCAGGAGGCGTTGCTGGCTATTGACGTGCCTGTCCACGTGGGGAGAGTGGGCCTATCCCTGCGCGCCCTCACCGCAGAGATAACCGAAGACAGCATCCATTCGGGGCAGTTCATGCTGGGGCGCACCGACGTGACCCTGTCGCCGCTGACCAACCGGGCCGGGCAGCACGTGAAGACGGAGGTCAAGAGCAGCCTGCCGGAGCAGGGGACTATCCATCTGGACATGGACCTGACCCTAAACAAGACCTGCGACTTCACCCTCGCGACCCTCGTGGAGGACTGCCGCATGGAGAGTTTCAACCGGTTCCTGCATTCGCAGGTCGGGATAGAGACCGGCGGATATATCCGGCACCTGGAGATGAATTGCAAGGGGGATAACGTGAAGTCGGAGGGAGAGTTCTGCATGCAGTATGACTCGCTGCACATACATGTGCTCAAGGACGAGACGCCCATTGCCCGGCTGTCCAAGTTCGCCGGCATAATCAACACGTTTGCGCCGGCCGTCCTGCGCACCCATAACCCGCGCTCGAAGGGCGAGGAAGCCCAGCGATACACGGTAAGCGGCGTCCGCGACCCGTGGCAGCTGTTCCCTCTATACCTGATAGTCAGCCCGCTGAGCGACGGCATCCTGCAGACCGTGCTGCCGCCTGCTTTGGAAAAGACCGTGAAAAAGACCCGGCAGGAGATGCAGAAATAAAGGCGTCATGCCTGTTAAACGAGAATTATTAACCGATATAAAACAAGAACAACATGAAGATTGAGAAAGAGAAAATCGTACAACTGACCTATAGTCTGTACGTTGACGGCGAGAATGGCGACGAGGAACTGATGGAACGCGCGCCGGAGAATCACCCGCTGGTCTATTGCCATGGTGTGGGCATGATGCTGCCTGTCTTCGAGGCCGCACTGGCCGGCAAAGAGGCAGGCGAGGATTTTGACTTCCGCATTGCGTGCCAGGATGCCTATGGCGAATACGACGACGAGGGAGTCCTCACGCTGGACAAGGCGCTCTTCTGCGACGGCGACGGCGAGTTCGATGAAGAACGCGTGCAGGTCGGACGGGTCATCCCGATGAATACACAGGACGGGCAAGTAGTTAATGCCCAGGTGGTTGAGGTGACAGACGAGCATGTAACCATCGACCTGAATCACCCCTTAGCCGGCGAGAACCTCCATTTCGTGGGGAAGATTCTGACCGTGCGCGAGGCGACAGCCGAGGAACTGGAGCGTATCCGCAATCCACATAAGTGCGGCGGATGCGGCGGGGGCAAGTGCAAAAGCCGCAAGAACGACAGCAACGGGTGCGGCGGATGCGGAGGATGCGAATGATAACGACGGAAAGTAAGTATAACACAACAACATAACATCATACTATGGCAAATATTGTAGCGATAGTGGGTCGTCCCAATGTGGGGAAATCGACCCTGTTCAACCGCCTGACCAAGACGCGTCGGGCAATCGTGATGGACACCGCGGGCACGACACGCGACCGGCAGTACGGCAAGGCCGAGTGGTGCGGACGCGAGTTCTCGGTCATTGATACCGGAGGATGGGTGGTCAACTCGGACGATGTGTTCGAGAGTGAAATCAACCGCCAGGTGGACTTGGCTATCCGCGAAGCGGATGTGGTCCTGCTGCTCACCGATGTCAACAACGGCGTGACGCAGTTCGACATGGAGGTGGCTCACCTGCTGCGGCAGGCCAAGAAGCCCACCGTGCTGGCCGTGAACAAGGTCGATGCCTTCGACCAGCAATACGGCGCACCGGAGTTCTACAAACTCGGGCTCGGAGAGCCCTTTATCCTGTCCGCGGAGAACGGACTCGGGACCGGGGATCTGCTGGACGAGATAGTCAGCCGGTTCCGCCCGGACGGCATGGACGAAGACACGGAGGAACTGCCTCGCTTCGCCATCGTCGGCCGTCCCAATGCCGGCAAATCGAGTATCCTGAACGCCTTCATAGGCGAGGAACGCACCATCGTGACGGACATCCCCGGCACCACACGCGACAGCATCTACACACGGTACAACAAGTTCGGCAAGGACTTCTACCTGGTGGACACAGCCGGTATCCGCAAGAAAGCGAAAGTGAATGAGGATCAGGAGTATTACTCCGTCGTTCGGTCTATCCGCGCTATCGAGAACAGCGACGTTTGTATCCTCATGATTGACGCCACACGAGGCATCGAGTCGCAGGACCTCAACATCTACTCGCTCATCCAGAAGAACAAGAAAGGGCTGGTGGTCTGCGTGAACAAATGGGACCTGGTCGAGAGCAAGACCAACGCCGACATCAAGGGCTATGAGAACGCTATCCGCAGCCGTCTGGCGCCGTTCACCGACTTCCCCATCATCTTCGCCAGCGCCCTGACCAAACAGCGTATCTACAAGGTGATGGAGACTGCGTTACATGTGTATGAGAACAAGCAGAAAAAGATTGCCACAGCCAAACTCAACGAGCAATTCCTGCCCCTCATCGAGAACTACCCGCCGCCTGCTACCAAAGGCAAGTACATCAAAATCAAGTATGTAACGCAGCTGCCGAACACCCAGATCCCGACCTTCGTCTTCTTCGCGAACCTGCCGCAGTACGTGAAAGAGCCGTATCGACGTTTCTTGGAGAACAAACTGAGGGAGTGGTGGGACTTCTCCGGCACGCCCGTGCAACTGTTTATTCGCGCCAAGTAACAGTATTTCAATGAGACAACGGATATATCATATCATTATTCTGACGCTCTTCTGCCACCTGACAGCGGCGGCCGTCAGCTATCAGCAACTGGCCGACTCGCTGACCGCCTACACCGGCTTCTCGTCCGTGTGGTCGCCCGCCGTACATATCACGGCCATGGTCGTCAAGGGCAATAACGTGACCATCCGGACCAACAAGGTGCTGGCCGGGCTGTCGCTCTCCGAGCCCGAACTCAAGCAACTGCGCCGACAGGTCAGCACATGGGTCCTCGGACACCCGAACGGCAAGATACGTATCTACTCGGACAACTACGAACTGGGCGAATTGGCACCCTACACCGCATCCGTCACAGGCCGCCACCCGAGCGGTGCCGGCCCCTCGCTGCAGGGACGGCATATCGCCCTCTGGCCCAGCCACGGCATGTATTACAACGCCCGCCAGGACCTCTGGAGATGGCAACGGGCCACCCTCTGGGGCACTGTCGAAGACATGCTCACGCAGGATATGGTGAGCCGATGGCTCGTCCCCATGCTGCGCAACGCCGGAGCTATCGTCTATTCGCCACGACCCCTGCTGCCCGAATGGAACGCACTCGGATGGGAAGAAGAACCACTACCCGCCATACCGCAGGCCCCCTTCCTCGGAGCACGGTATAACCTGGAGAAAGACAGCACCATACCCCGCGAGGTGTGGGATACGGAAGAGGGGCGGAACGACTACTTGGACGACCTGCGGTGCCGACCCAACTGGGCCAATCACCTGAGCGGAGGCAGCCGCATGAACCCCACGCAGCAGGGCGCCGGCATACCGCTGGACCTCTGTCTGGCCATACATACCGACGGCTACGACGGAGCCAACGACTCCGACATCATCGGCACACTGGCCATCTGGTACAACCAGAACGACCGCCACGAGAAACGGCTCGCCAACGGACAGTCGCGGCTCAGCAACCGCATGCTGGCCGACTATATCCAGACACAGATAGTCAACGACATGCGCAGCCGGGTGACCCCACGCTGGACACGTCGCCAACTGCTCAATGCCAGCTACTGCGAGGCGCGCGTCCCCGAGGTCCCCTCCGCACTCATCGAGCTCTTCTCCCACAAGAACTACGCCGACATGACCTACTGCCTGGACCAACAGGTGCAGCAACTCGTCTGCCGCGCGGTCTATAAGGGAGTGGCGCGCTATCTCAACGGAGACGACGCGGTCATCCTACCCCTACCGCCACACGGGCTGTCCGTCGCCGCCAAAGGCAATAAATGGGAGCTCCGGTGGGTAGAAACGCCCGATTCCATCGAACATTCCGCACAGCCGGACTACTACCGCATCCACATCACCCGGACCTACGCCACGTCTCATGGCGATTCGGTGGTGCATGATGTCCGCCACTCGAAGAACTGCACACACCGCCTGACGGCCGAACCCGGCTGCCGCTACACCTTCCGCGTAACGGCTTGTAACAAAGGCGGTGAGAGCCTGCCGTCGCCCGCCGTCAGTGCCGCCAAACAACTCAACGCGCCCCTGGTTCACACCCCTCAGGTGCTCGTCATCGACGCGTTCGACCGCGTGGACGGTCCCCGCTGGTTCGCCGACTCGCTCACGGCGGGTATAGCCCCCGGCTCCTACCCCGTCTGGGAGGGGGTCACATGGGCCTACCTCGGACAGACATTCATCTACCAACGCGCTATCCCCTGGACCGACGACGACAACTGCGGATGGGGCATGTGCTATCGGGACCAACAGTTCCTCCCCTCCGTCGGCAACACCCACGACTACAGCGTCCGCCATGGTAAAGTCCTGTCTGACATGGGCTTGTCCTATTGCAGCATGACCGTGGATGCACTGGAGCACATCGACCGAATCGACACGGCCTATGCCCTGGTCGATATCGTCTTGGGCAAGCAGAACCGCCTCTCCCCCGCCCTGCAGGAGGCCGTCACCGACTATCTGCAACACGGCGGACGGGTACTCCTCAGCGGTGCATACCCCGCCTCCGCCCTGGTCGGCAAAGAGCAGATACAGTGGGCGCAAGACCTCTTTGGCTACCACCTCCACGCGCCCGCTGCCACGCACTCCGGCGGCGTATGCCTGCTCACACCCGACCAGACACCCGTCTCACCCGTTCGGGTGCTGCCAGACCATGTGCTGGATATGACGCCTAACCCCTATCGCCTCCATACGGAAAAGCCCGATGGAATCGGCGCTACAGGCGACGCACGCATCATCGCACGCTATGCGGACACGGGACTCGGAGCCGCCGTCGCTACAGACCGCTCTGTCGTCTGGGCCTTCCCACTCGAGAGCCTGCCGCACGGAGACCGCCTGCTACGGATGAGCATACAACTATTGACACACTAACGCCCTATCTCTCATGAAGAAAAAGAACCTTCCCCTCTTGGAGAACATCGAAATAACCGGCGTGGCCGCTGAAGGAAAAGCCCTCGCACGCATCAACGACATGGTCGTCTTCGTCCCATTGTGCGTGCCCGGAGACATCGTGGACCTGCAGGTCACACGCAAGAAACACTCCTTCATGGAGGCACAAGTCAAGCGAATCATACGCCCCGCCGACCAACGATGCGAGCCCCGATGCAAGCATTTCACCCAATGCGGTGGATGCAAATGGCAGATGCTCCCATACGCCGAACAGCTCCGGTGGAAACAGCAGCAGATTGAAGACAACCTGCGGCGAATCGGACATATCGAACTCCCCGAGATAAGCCCCATACTCGGCTCCAAACAGACCTATGAGTATCGCAACAAACTCGAGTTCACCTTCGCCGACCGCAAGTGGCTCTCTTGGGACGATATTCACGCCGCCGGAGGACTCGAGAACATCGACAACACCTACGGACTCGGATTCCATATACCCAACTGCTTCGACAAAGTGCTGGACATCACCGAGTGCCACCTCATGCCCGACTACAACAATCAGATACGCAACGCCATACGCGACTATGCACGTGCCCGTGGCCTGACCTTCTACAACGAGCATAAGCACGAGGGACAACTGCGCAATCTCATCATACGCTCCAACCACCTCGGCCAACTCATGGTCATAATCGTCTTCGGCGAGGACTTCGACTATGCCCCCATGCTCGACTGGATGCACGCCTCTTTCCCGCAGATTATCAGCCTCCAATATGTCGTCAACACCAAGTTCAACGACACCATCGGAGACCTCGACATACGTGTCTGGTACGGACAGGACCACATCATCGAGCAGATGGAGGACCTCGTCTTCAAGGTCGGACCCAAATCCTTCTATCAGACCAACACCGAACAGGCCTACGAACTGTACAAAGTCGCACGCGATTTTGCCTTCTTTTCTGCGGATAACACCGAGGAAATTACGCAACCTCTCATCTACGACCTCTACACCGGCACCGGCACCATCGCCAACTTCGTGGCACGACAGGCACGGCAAGTCATCGGTATCGAATATGTCCCCGAAGCCATCGAGGATGCGCGCGTCAATGCCCGCCTCAACCACTTGGACAACACCCTCTTCTTCGCCGGAGACATGAAGGATATACTCAACCGCGATTTCATCAACCGCTACGGCCGACCCGACGTCCTCATCACCGACCCCCCGCGCGCAGGTATGCACCCCGACGTCATTGATACCATACTCTTCGCACAACCGCGCCGAATAGTCTATGTCAGCTGCAACCCGGCCACCCAGGCCCGTGACCTCCGGCTGCTCGACGCCGACTACCGCGTCGCCCGCGTACAACCCGTGGATATGTTCCCCCACACCCAGCACGTGGAGAATGTCGTCCTGCTGACCCGCAGATAAACAACGCCGCCATGCTCGCCACTCTGCTCCTGTTCATACTCGGACTGCAGCCCCTCCACGATGCCGGATTCCGGGGAGAAGGACTCACCGTCGCCGTCATCGACGACGGGTTCTACCACGCCGACGACCCCGATGTCTTCGACACCGACCGCATCATCGCCTACTACGACCTCCTCCACGACTCCCTACGGCAGGCGGATATGTTCAGCGACCCCGCGTGCCGCCACGGAACCTACTGCCTCAGCACCATGCTCTACGACTCACCCGACTTCACCGGCACCGCACCCGACGCCGACTATATCCTCATACGCACCGAAGACGACTACCACGAAGCCCCCTACGAGGTGCACAACCTCATACAAGGACTCCTGCTCGCCGACTCGCTCGGAGCGGATATTATCTCGGTATCACTCGGATATTTTGCCTTCGATGACACCACCTTCAACTACACCTACGACGACCTCAACGGCATGAGCGAACTCTCCCGCACGGCTACCGACATCGCACGCCGTGGACGACTCGTCTGCGTCGCCGCAGGCAACTCGGGAAACGCACCGTGGCATTACATATACCTCCCCGCCGATGCCGAAGATATCCTCACCGTCGGAGCCGTAGATTCTGCCGGTTTCATCGCACCTTTCAGCAGCTTCGGACCGACATCCGACGGACGCATCAAGCCCGAAGTATGCGCTTGGGGCAGACAGACATGGCTCTACGACCCGACACGCTACAACGCCGACACCGGCACCTACGGAGCACTCTTCCGCGGAAACGGCACCTCCTTCGCATGCCCCGAGGTCGCAGGAATGGCCGCATGCATCTGGCAGGCGTACCCCCACCTCAACGCCGCACAACTACGCGACATCATCATACGCTCTGCCGACAGCTATCCCTCCCCGGACAACCAGCGCGGCTACGGTGTGCCGGACGCCGCACGTGCCTGTGCACTCGCGGAACAACTCTTGGACCTCCCCGCCACCGACGCCGACGCACCCGCACACAAACGCATACATAACGGTCAACTCCTCATACACCGCGCCGGCACCGACTACGACCTCCTCGGCCGACCCCAACCCGTATCTGCTCTTGCCCCTGCTCTCCCCACTACCACCCGGACCTCCACACCCGCCTGGGACGCGGGCGGCTCGCCCGCGAATCGCCACCTAATGGCGACCCCATAGAGCACAACACCCGCCTGGGACGTGAAGCGATTCAGGCGCACCGAGAATGTCCGGTGGACATTCGAAGGAGTAAATGCGCCGCGCAAGTCTGCGGAGCAGACATAGAATGCCTTATCGGCTCGCCCGCGATTGCGCCATCAGGCGCACCCCGACACGAACGCGACCCGTAGCAGAGCCTACGGATCCCCGACGGATATCCGACGGATCTCCGACCGCAACCCGTACCCCCGCCGACGGTCGACCGACGTTCGACACTACTACCAAAGGTCCAATCAAAA
>JAFUUE010000086.1 GCA_017483945.1 Paludibacteraceae bacterium
CGTCAATCACGCGACAATCACGCGACAATCACGCGAGAACGATACAGGGTTGGCAGAGCCCGCAACGCATAAGGCCGGGGCAAGAGGGCGCGTCCAGAGACGCGACCGCGGGCGAGCCGATAAGGAGTTCTATGTCTGCTCCGCAGACTCGCGCGGCGCATTTACTCCTTCGAATGTCCATCGGACATTCTCGGTGCGCCTTAATCGCTTCACGTCCCAGGCGGGGCGAAGGCGCGGGGTGTGAGCGAGAGGAATAGAACGCAGGGCAAGAGGGCGCGTCCAGAGACGCGACCGCGGGCGAGCCGCCCGCGTCCCAGGTGGGATGAAAAGCGGGGCGGAAGGAGGTGAGAGCGAGGGGGAGGATGATGATAAGAGGAGGGGATAGGAAAAAGATTGGCAAAAAGATTGCAAAAAGATTGCAAAAAGATAGGGATATGGTATTGCATATATCAAAAAAAAATCGTAACTTTGCACGCAAATTGTATAATCCCTAATTTGGCACTCAACCCAAGGAGGGGCAAAACAAGGCGGAGAGACGATATCATTAAGCCAATGAGCCGATACTATCAGGAGAACGAGTCAATACAATTAAGTCAAAGAGTTAATACTATGTATAGTTCGAAAGATAAGATGTCCACGCTGATAGCGCGGGAGCACCAGGCGATTCACATCATCGGGCGTTTCGGTGTGCCGTTGGGCGTGGGCGAGAAGACGATAGAAGAGGTATGCCGCGAACAGCATATCCACACAGAGACATTCCTGACGATAATCAACTACAAGCTTGACAATGAGGCGCATCGGCGCGACCTGTATGAGTCGATAGACCTGCGCACGCTCATCACGTACCTGCGTAATGCGCACTCGTACTTCTTTGAGTTCTCATTGCCGATGCTCCGACAGAAGCTGATAGAGTCCATCAACCTGTCCACGACGAACAGCCAGATACCTATCCTGATTATCCGCTTCTTCGACGAATATGCGGAGAACATCAATATCCACATGCAGCACGAGAACGAGCAGTTGTTCCCGTACGTGGAGTCGCTGCTGGACGGCACGCCGTTGGAGACGCTGTCCACAGAGGAGTTCCAGCACCAGCACCGGTTCGTGGACGACCAGCATATAGCAAGCAAGCTGACGGAGCTGAAGAGTCTGATTATCAAATACTACCCGCAGACCGAGCAGAACTACCTGTTAGGCTACGCGCTGAATGACATCTTCCAGACGGAGGAGGACCTGGCGACCCACTGCGCGATAGAGGAGGACATCCTGTTTCCGGCGGTGCGCCAGTTGGAGAAATCGGTCCGCGCCGCACATCGCACCCGCCCGGGGAACGCGGACGAAGGGCCGGAGAAAGAGAGCGAGAGCCTGTCGGAGCGCGAACAGGACGTGCTGAAGCAGGTGGTGAACGGCCTGAGCAACAAAGAGATAGCCGATGTGCTATGTATATCGACGCATACGGTCATCTCGCACCGCAAGAACATCGCGCGCAAGTTGGGCATCCACTCGACGGCCGGGCTGACGATATATGCCATCGTGAACAACCTGGTCAACATCAACGACCTGAAAACGAACGTGTAAGACAAGGCGAGAGGATGCTTCGGCGAGTACAGAAATATATACGTGACTATGGGTTGTTAGAGCCCGATGAGCGCGTGCTGGTATGCGTGAGCGGCGGTGCAGACAGCGTGGCACTGCTGGATGTGCTGCTTCGCGGGGGATATGAGTGCGTGGTAGCGCATTGCAATTTTCACCTCCGCGGGTCGGAGAGCGACCGCGACGAGCAGTTTGTCAGGGAGTTGTGCCACCGGATGGAGGAGCAATTCGACCGGACGATAGCCCTGCACGTGGCACAGCTGGACACGAAAGCCTACGCGGAGGCACACGGGCTGAGCGTAGAGATGGCCGCGCGCGAGTTGCGCTACCGGTGGTTTGCCGAGTTGGCGGAGTCGTGCGCATGCGACGCTATCGCCGTGGCGCACCACCAGAACGACCAGGCGGAGACGCTGCTGTTGCACCTGATGCGCGGGAGCGGACTGCAGGGGCTGTGCGGGATGCGGCCGTCCGCACCCAATCCGGAAGCGCCGGAGAGCCCGGTGCCGATTATCCGTCCGCTGCTGTGCACGACGCGCGACTATATCGAGCATTACCTGCGCGACATACGCGGATGGGAATGGGTCACCGACTCGACCAACAGCGACACGGGTATTCTCCGCAACGCCGTGCGCAAATGGCTGACCGACAGCCCGAAATCGACCATCGAGCACCTGAGCGAGACGGCGGAACGGATGCAGGGCTACGCGCTGCTGACCGAGGAATACATGCTGCGTGTGCGGTCGGAGATAGTGCGCGAGGAGGGCGGACGCATGTGGATAAACCTCCGGCTGCTACTCACCTACTCCGCCCCGAAGACGCTGCTATATGAACTGCTCCGCCCGTACGGCTTCCGCACGGTGGACGAGATATACGCCTCCATCCTGAGCGGGAAAGGCGGCAAGACCTTCCTGAGCGACGGCTATCGCGCCGTGATTAAACAACAGAGACTATGCGTGAGTTCGGAATAATAGGCTATCCTTTAGGACATTCATTCTCTGCGCGTTACTTCTCGGAGAAGTTTGCGCGTGAGCATATCGATGCCCGCTTTGAGATGTACCCGCTGCATTCTATCAGCGAGTTGGAGCCGCTGTTAGGGCGTGTGCCTTTTGCGGGCATGAACGTGACGCAGCCGTACAAGGTGGCCGTGATGGAGTACCTGGACTCGCTGGACGAGACGGCCCGGGAGATAGGAGCGGTCAATGTCATCCGCTTCCACCAGGGGCGCCGCATCGGCTATAACACAGACTGCCTGGGCTTTATACAATCCATCCGTCCGGCCTTGCGTCCGTCGGACCGGCATGCGTTAGTGCTCGGGACAGGCGGTGCGGCCAAAGCGGTGACCTATGCGTTGCGCACGTTAGGGCTGACGACAGAGCCCGTGAGCCGTGACGCGTCGCGGGGGCTGCCCTACGAGCGCCTGACGGCCGATATCATGGCGGCTCATACGGTGGTGGTCAACTGCACCCCGCTGGGCATGTATCCGGCCACAGAGGCCTGCCCGCCCATCCCCTACGAGCACCTCACGGAGCAGCACCTGCTGTTCGACTGTATCTACAACCCCGAGGAGACGCTGTTCCTGCGCCGCGGGGCCGCACAAGGCTGCCGCACGATGAACGGCATGGGCATGCTGTACGGGCAGGCCGAGGCCGCGTGGGAGATATGGAACAAAGAATAACATAACACACCTATCAATATGACAATCAAGCACATTGTACCCCTCATGATTGGCGCGGCATGCAGCCTCATCGCACCCGCCACATACGCCCAGACCATCAGCGACAACGAGACGGCACTCGTCTATTACATGCCGCAGACCGAGCTGGTGTTCTACATCGACTACATAGAAGAGACCTGCCAGGCCGGTCCGTTCTTCCTGTTCGCCGAGCAATATTTCGGCACGACGGACGTGGTGCAGGAGGACAGCCACCGCTACCGCCTGACCGCTATCCGCACCGGCACGCACAGCCTGCCCGACCCGGAGCGGGCGTACAAGGTGGAGCCGCGTGCGGGCATCAGCACCCAACTGCTGAGTCTGACGGACCAGGGCATTCTGCGCGGGTATAACATAGGCGCAGCCGCCGCACCGCGGAAAGCGACAAGCAAGGCCGAGACCGACCGGCAGGACGAGCCGGAGAAGCCGATGATTATCCCCATGACGGAGGAGCAGGTCAACGCCAAGACGTTGGAGCAGATGGCCGCCGCGACGATGAAGCAACTGTTCCACCTGCGCGAGATGCGGCTGTACCTGCTGAACGGCGAGGTGGAGAACGCGCCCGCCGACGGGCAGGCTATGGAGCTGGTTCTCAACGAACTGAACCGCCAGGAACAACAACTGACAGAACTCTTCCTCGGACGCCGCACCTACAAGCACTGCACCCGGCGCATCACCTATCTGCCCACCCACAGCGAGCAGGCCGTCATCGCCCGGTTCAGCACGGAGAAAGGTATAACATCCGCCTCCGACTCCGTCGGTGCCGAGCCTATCGTGCTCACTATCAACACACAGAAGCAGGTCTATACCGCCCCCGTCACCCCGCAGAAAGGCAAGAAAGCACCCGCCGCGTCGCAGATATACTACAACCTGCCCGGCTCGGCGCATTATGTCGTGACATGGCAGGACCGCACCATGGCCGAACGACGGCTGCAACTGCCCCAACTGGGTATAGCTATCCCGCTGACGGAGGACCTGTTCAGCGAGAAAAGCAAGGCCCCCAGAATACATATCAACCCCAAAACAGGTAACATCCAATCCATCACCCAATGAGACACCTCCGACTGACACTCCTGCTATGTGCCGCCTGCGCTATGGCCATATCCACTATGGCTCAAGAGATTAACTGCACCGTCTCCATCAACTCCGAGCAGATAGAAGGCTCCAACAAGCAGGTGTTCGAGACGCTCAAACAGACCGTCGAAGAATATATCAACCAGAACAAATGGACCAACCTCACCTTCGCCGAACAGGAGAAGATCGAATGCAGCATGCTCATCATCGTCAACAAGGCGGAAGACAACATGTACGCATGCGAGATGCAACTGCAGAGCCGGCGCCCGGTCTATAACACCACCTACAGCACCCCGCTCATCAATTTCCGCGACAACAACTTCAATTTCACCTACCAGGAGTTCGAGCAACTGGAGTGGCAGCAGAACACCTTCACCACCAACCTGACCGCCATGCTCGCCTACTACTGCTACCTGATACTCGGCATCGACATGGACTCCTACCAGCGACTGGGCGGCACGCCGTTCTTCCAGGCATGCGAGGACATCGTCAGCACATGCCAGTCGGCCAGCATGGACAGCAAAGAGCAGAAAGGATGGCTTGCCTTCGACAGCAACCGCAACCGCTATGCGCTGATTAACAATCTGATGGACGAGGCCTTCAAACCCTACCGCAACTTCTTCTACGAGTACCACCGCCTCTGCCTGGACGAGATGAGCACCAATGTGCCCAATGCCCGTGCACGCATAGCCAAGGGCCTGCCGGTGCTCAAAGAGGCCAACCGCGCACGCCCTGCCACCTACGTCATCAACACCTTCCTGGACGCCAAGGCGGACGAACTGGTCAGCATCTTCAGCAAAGGCACGGCCGAGGAGAAGAAGCAAGTATATGACCTGCTCATGGACATCGACCCCACACGGCAGAATATCTACGAGAACATAACGAAATAACGCCTCATGCTCAGCCATCTGCACATACAAAACTACGCGCTCATCGCACACCTGGACATCGATTTCGAGGCCGGTTTCTCGGTCCTGACGGGCGAGACAGGTGCCGGCAAGAGCATCATCCTCGGTGCGCTCAACCTGGTTATGGGCGGACGGGCGGACACACACGCCATCACCGAGGGCGAGGAGCGCTGCATCATCGAGGCGACCTTTGTGGACAAGGGCGAAGAACTCCTCATCCGCAGAGAGCTGAACCGGAACGGACGCTCACGCTCGTTCGTCAACGACGAAGTCGTCAGCATGGCCGAGCTCAAGGCGCTGAGCACACGGCTCATTGACGTCCACAGTCAACACCAGAACCTGCTGTTGGCAGACAGCGCATTCCAAACGGAAGTGGTGGATGCTATCGCCAAGAACACCCGGGAGCGCCAAGCATACACGGCCGCCTATGAACAATACCTCCAAGCGGAAACGGCTCTGCGCGACTTGAGGACTACGGCCGACAAGGCACAGCACGATGCCGATTACATGATGTTCCAACTCAAGCAACTGACTGACGCCAACCTCAGAGACGGCGAGCAGGAAGAGTTGGAACAGGAGGAATATACCCTGTCTCACGCCGAAGAAATCCAGACACACCTCTCGGAAGTCCTGGAGACACTGAGCGGAGAAAATCAGTCTGTCCTACAGACACTACGCGGACTGCATGTCGGCGAAGCCTCGCAGGAACTGCAAGACCGGATAGAGAGCTGCTATATCGAGCTCAAAGATATTGCCGACGAGGCGGAGCACCTGCTTAGTCACGTGAACGCCGACCCCGGCCGATTGGAGGAAGTGCAGGAGCGGCAGATGTTGTTGCAGACCTTGCTTCGCAAGTTCAATTGCAGCACAGTGAGCGAGCTGCTCAAGGAGCAGGCACGACTCGAGAAGCAATCACAGCTACTCGAGCACTTCGACGACGAGATAGCGCGCCTGACCCGGGAAAGAGAGGCCGCCTTTGCAAGCATGGCAAAAGCGGCAAATGCCCTGACCCAATCACGCCAAGCGGCCTGTCAGCCTATCGCCGAACGCCTGATAAACGACCTCGTCCGACTGGGAATCGCCCACGCGAATATGCAGGTGGTAATCAGCCCTGCGGGCGAATACACGCCGACAGGACACGACACGGTTGATTTCCTATTCGCCGCCAATCTCGGACAATCGCCACAGCGCGTGGCGGACGTCGCATCAGGGGGTGAAGTAGCACGAATCATGCTGTCTATCAAGGCGCTAACCGCTGACACAACTGCCCTACCCACTATCATCTTCGACGAGATTGACACCGGTATCAGCGGTAGCGTCGCAACGCGTATGGGGGATATCATGCGGCGTATGGGTGCCCACCGGCAAGTGATTGCTATCACACATCTACCCCAGATTGCCGCTTTCGGCGAGCAGCACTTCAAGGTCTATAAACAAGACACCCAGGTACGAACCGAGACGCACATCCGCCCACTCAACCGCACAGAGTGCATACAGGAGATAGCCGCATTACTCTCAGCAGACAACATCACCGAGACAGCCCTCAAGAATGCAGAAGAACTACTAAACAAATAAACTAACTATGAGCTACTTACAATCCCGTGGGGACATCCTGTACAAGGAGCTAAAGGAGAACTTCGATGCCGTAGGCGAGTCGCGTGGCATGCTCATGCCCTATTATTACACCGCCACACACCAGAGAGGAATATGGCTGTCGAAAGTAAAGGCCACGAATGACGATAGTGAAACGACGGAGTACATCGGGCTCTTGCCATGGGAGAATATCAAGAAAGTACGAATAGATAAAGACCACAAACTCGTATATATCGTAGTCAAAGATATTGAGGAAGTTATCAGTAATAAAGAGGACTGCACCTCGTCCAAACTGACAGAACGAATACCTCTAACGGCCAAACACAGAGCCGGGCAGAAAGCATTCAGCCTTCGCATGCTTCAGGAAAACGACAGTTATGACATATACCACAAGATGCATGATTCCGAGGACTATGCCGTCGTACTGCCCCAATACCTGTTCTCCTGTCAGATGTTCGATATAATCAAGAAGAGAGTCGAGCTTGAAGAGAAAGAAGAGCCCCTGAATGAATATGAATTGAACCAACGCAAAAGAGGTAAAATCACGACTATCATCACATTTATAATAATAGTTGTCATACTGATAATCGTCGCCCTCATGTGTTAACCACCCTGCCCCATGCTACCGCTTGCTGAACGTCTACGCCCCAAGACACTGGATGAATATATCGGCCAGACCCACCTTGTCGGACAAGGTGCCGTGCTGCGCAACATGATCGAGAGCGGCAACCTCTCGTCCTTCATCCTATGGGGCCCGCCGGGAGTGGGAAAAACCACCCTCGCACGCATCATCGCCAACCGACTCGAACGACCTTTCTTCACCCTCTCCGCCGTCACAGCCGGTGTCAAAGAGGTGCGCGAAGTCATCGACAAAGCCACACGCAACAGCGGACTCTTCGCCTCGCGAGGCAACGCTATCCTCTTCATCGACGAGATTCATCGCTTCAGTAAGTCGCAGCAAGACAGCCTGCTCGGCGCCGTCGAACAGGGAGTCGTCACGCTCATCGGCGCCACCACCGAGAACCCCTCCTTCGAGGTCATCACGCCCCTCCTGTCCCGATGCCAGGTCTATGTGCTCAAACCCCTCGGACGCGAAGACCTCCTACGGCTGCTCAACCACGCCATCACCACCGACGAGGTGCTCAGTACCAAGCACATACACGTCGCTGAGACCGACGCCATACTGCGCTACTCCGGGGGCGATGCACGCAAACTGCTCAACATCATCGAACTCGTTGCCAACGCCGAGACCGAGACCGACCTGCCCGACGGCACGCGCGGCCTACTCATCGACAACAGCGTCGTCACGTCCCGCCTGCAGCAGAACCCGGTCGCCTACGACAAGGACGGCGAGCTCCACTACGATATCATATCCGCCTTCATCAAGTCCATACGGGGCAGCGACCCGGACGCCGCGCTCTACTGGCTCGCACGAATGGTCGCCGCGGGGGAAGACCCCAAGTTCATCGCACGGCGGCTCGTCATCTCCGCCAGCGAGGACATAGGACTCGCCAACCCCAACGCCATGCTCGTGGCCAACGCATGCTTCGACACACTCACCAAGATAGGCTGGCCCGAAGGGCGCATACCACTCGCCATGGCCACCGTCTATCTCGCCACTTCACAGAAGTCCAACTCGGCCTACCTCGGCATCGACGCCGCACTCGCCGAGGTCCAACGCTCCGGTAATCAGCCCGTTCCGCTACACCTGCGCAACGCACCCACATCACTCATGAAGGAACTCGGCTACGCCGACGGATACAAATACGCCCACGACTACCCCAACCACTTCGTACGACAGCAGTTCCTCCCCGACGAACTGCAGGGCACGCGCTTCTGGCAACCGCAGGGCAACCCGCAGGAGCAGAAGATGGCCCAGTGGATGCAGCATCTGTGGGGCAATAACGAGGCAGAAAAACCGCTTGAAAACCAGTAGCGGTTACGATAGATATACGATAGATATACGTAAGATATACGATAGATAACCGAACGACCTCCCCATGGCAGGAATATACCTACATATCCCATTCTGCCGGTCCAGGTGCATGTACTGCGACTTCTACTCCTCCACCGAACTGGACTTGCGCCGACAGTACGTGGACGCACTCATACGCGAGTATGCCCTCCGCCGCAACGAGCTGCCCGAAGGAGAGCCCGTGCGCACTATCTACCTCGGCGGAGGAACGCCCTCCATGCTGGAGCCGGCCGATGTGGCACGGTTATTGCATGCTCTTCCTACAGAGCAAGCCGAGGAGGTCACTCTGGAGGCCAACCCGTCCGACATAACGCCCCTGCTGCTCGACACATGGCGAAGCGCCGGAGTCAACCGCCTGAGCATCGGTATACAGTCTTTCCACAACGAGACGCTACGCATGCTCGGCAGGCGACACAACGCAGAGACAGCTATCAGCGCTGTCCAAACGGCGCAGGAACACGGCTTTGACAACATAAGCATCGACCTCATCTATGCCGCACCCGAGCAGTCGCTCGACGCATGGCAACACGACATCGACGAGGCACTCGCGCTCAACGTACAGCATATATCCACCTATTGCCTTACCTATGAGGAACATACGCCCCTATACGCCTTCCTGAAGGAGGGACTTGTCCAAGAGGCGGACGACCAACTGGCCAACGACATGTACGCCACCGTATGCCGCCGACTCAAGCAAGCAGGATTCCGACACTACGAAGTAAGTAACTTTGCCTTACCCGGTTACGAGAGCCGTCACAACAGCAGCTACTGGAACAACACGCCCTATCTCGGACTCGGGGCCGGAGCACACTCCTACAACGGACGCGTCCGACAGGAGAACCTGCCCAACATATATGCCTACCTCAAGGGGATGCAAAACGATATTGTCCCGCACGACATCGAATCGCTCACCGATACGGACTTCTATAACGAACGCATTATGCTCGGACTGCGCACAGCCGACGGCATAGAGGCTACGCCCGAAGCCCTGCAGAAAGCACAGACCTACATCCGACGCGGACTGCTCCGACACGAAGACAACCGACTCATCGCCACACAAGACGGCATCAACATACTCAATCGAATCATCGAAGACCTAATGATATGAATAAGACTCAATCCAATATGAACAAGAAGAAATTTCTCGCCTGGTTCTGGGGGCTCTTCCTCGCCGGGATAACCTGTGTCGTTCTCATTTTCTGGTTCATCACCAAGGGGTGGATTGGCTACCTCCCCCCCCTGGAGGAACTGCAGAACCCCAAGAACCGCTATGCCAGTGAACTCTTCACCTCCGACATGCAGTCGCTCGGCCGATACTACCGCAACGAGAACCGTATCGGCGTGCAGTACGCCGACCTCTCCCCCGACCTCATACACGCACTCGTGGCCACCGAGGACGCACGCTTCTACGACCACACCGGCGTGGACAGCAAGGCCGTCTTCCGCGCCGTGCTCAAACTCGGACGAGCCGGAGGAGGCTCCACGCTCACACAGCAGCTCGCCAAGCAGCTCTGGTCACCGCGCGCCAATAATATCTTCGAGCGCGCCCTGCAGAAACCCATCGAATGGGTCATCGCCACTAAGCTGGAGCGCCTCTATTCCAAGGACGAGATACTCCTCATGTACCTCAACCAGTTTGACTTCCTCTACAACGCCGTCGGCATCAAGTCCGCCGCGCATGTCTATTTCAACACCACACCCGCCGACCTGACCATCGAGCAGGCCGCCACACTCGTCGGCATGTGTAAGAACCCCTCCCTCTACAACCCCGTGCGCCATCCCGAGCGCGCCACCAACCGACGCAACACCGTGCTTAGCCAGATGGCCAAGTACGACTTCATCACGCGGCAGGAGTGCGACTCGCTGCAAGCCCTGCCCCTCACGCTCAACTACCGCTCCGTGGACCACAAACAGGGACTCGCACCCTATTTCCGCGAGAACCTCCGCAAGATACTCACCGCCAAGGAACCCGTCGAGTCCAACTACCCCGAGTGGAACCGTCAGCAATATGCCATTGACCGCTACCAATGGGACACCAACCCGCTCTACGGATTCTGCAATAAGAACCGCAAGCCCGACGGCTCCTACTACGACCTCTATCAGGACGGACTGCGTATCTACACCACTATCGACTCCCGCATGCAACGCTATGCCGAGGAGGCCGTCAACGAGCATATGCGCGACCTCCAGGCACGCTTCTTCCGCGAGAAACGCAAGAAATCCTATGCTCCCTTCTCACGCGACCTGAGCAAGGATGAGATAGACGGTATCATGACGCGCTCCATGCGCCAATCCGACCGCTATCGCGCACTCAAGCGCCAGGGAATCAAAGAGGACTCCATCCGCCGCATATTCAACACACCCGTCGAGATGCAGGTGTTCACCTACGACGGACTCCGCGACACCACCCTCTCCCCGCTCGACTCCATCCGGTGGAACAAGTATTTCCTCCGCTGCGGATTCATGTCTATCGACCCGCACAACGGGCATGTCAAGGCCTATGTCGGCGGACCCGACTTCGCACATTTCCAATACGATATGGCGTCCGTCGGACGGCGCCAGGTGGGTTCGACCGTCAAGCCCTACCTCTACACCCTCGCCGTGGAAGAGGGGATGTGGCCGTGCCATAAGACCGTCAACGAACCCGTCACGCTCATCGACGGCAACGGCGTCGAGTGGACTCCTCGCGACGGACACGACCAGAACCGCGGAGACACCGTCACACTCCAGTGGGGACTGCAGCAGTCCAGCAACTGGATATCCGCCTACCTCATGTCCCTCTTCACGCCTGACCAACTGGCCAACCTCATGCACTCCTTCGGCATTCAGGGCCAAATCGACCCCGTCGTCAGTCTCTGTCTCGGGCCGTGCGAGGTCAGCGTACAAGAGATGGCCGACGCCTACACCACCTTCGTCAACCACGGCATACGCACAGAGCCGCTCTATGTCACACGTATAGAGGACAATAACGGCAACATCATCGCCTCTTTCACCCCGCTCACCCACGAGGTCATCAACGAACTGACGGCCTACAAGATGATTACCATGCTGCGCGCCGTCGTGGACCACGGCACCGGCGTACGACTCCGCTTCCGCTATAAGATTAACGCCCCCATGGGCGGCAAGACCGGCACCACGCAGAACAACTCCGACGGATGGTTCATGGGCTTCACCCCCTCGCTCGTCAGCGGCTGTTGGGTCGGCGGAGAAGACCGGGCCGTACACTTCGACTCCATGGCCGAAGGACAGGGAGCCAGCATGGCGCTGCCTATCTACGCCCTCTACATGCAGAAAATCTACGCCGACACCGAACTGGGATACGCCCCGGACGAGCAGTTCGAACTGCCCGACTGGTTCGACCCCAACGCCGGATGCAAATAACCAAACATGCAACGTATCTGTAAGTACATAATAGTCACACTGTTCTGCTTGGCATGCACCATATCGGGGCATGCCCAGCTCAACACCGACCGTATCACATCCATCGGCCGTAATGCCCTCTATTTTGAGGACTATGTCCTGGCTATCCAGTACTTCAATCAGGTCATCAAACTCAAGCCCTACCTCGCGGAGCCCTACCACCTGAGAGCGATTGCCAAGATTCAACTCTCTGACTACCAGGGCGCCCTGCGCGACTGTGACCGTGCCATCGAGCTCAACCCCTTCCAGCCCGGAGCTTTCTACACGCGCGGCTACGTCTATCGCCAGCTGCACATGACGGCGCAGGCCGAACAGGACTTCACCAAGGCCCTCTCCTTCTCCCCGGACAACAAGACCTATATGCTCCTGCGTGCCGACACGCGCGCGCAACTTCAGGAGTATGACCTGGCGCGTCAGGACATCGAATACCTGCTGCGACGCGAGCCCAAATCGGCCAACCTCCTCTTCGAGAAAGGCGTCATCTGCATCCAAAGTAGCGATACCGCCTGTGCCTACGACGCCTTCCTACGGGCCGCCGAGTACGACTCGCAGAACGCGTCCTGCTGGTCCGCGCTCGGCATGGTCCAACTCACACAGAAGCAGGAGGATGAGGCGCTCGTATCACTGACCAAGGCCGTCAATCTGGGCAGCAAATGGCCGGGAGACTATATCAACCGCGGCATCATCTTCTACCGCAAGCATAACTACCGCAGTGCCCTCGCCGACTACGACCGGGCCGTCACGCTCGACAAGCAGAACGCCGGGTGCTACTACAACCGCGGCATGCTCCGCCACGAGCTCGGCGACTATAACCACGCACTCGAGGACTTCAACACCGCCTACGACCTCGCCCTGCAGCAGGCCGACGATGCGCAACCGACGACCAACGACCAACTCGCCGGCATCCTCTACCAGCGGGGCACTACCCTGCTCCAGCTGCGCCAGTGGCAGGAAGCCGCTGACGACTTCGAGGCCATGCTCCGGCTCTACCCCGCCTTCCTCCCCTCCTACTACCTCGCCGCGCAGGCATACACCGCCATGGGCAACAGCAAGAAGGCCTACCAATACCGCAAGCAGGCCTACGACCTCGAGCAGAATCAGGCATCCAATGACCGCCGGACCGCCACCGACTCCGTGCCCAACACCGACGTGCAGATAGCGCACGCCCAGACGCAGAAGCGCGACCGACGCAAGGAGTTCTCCGCACGAACGGCTCAGAACCAGGAGGAGCCGGAGGACGAGCCCACCAAATACACCAGCGAGACACGCGGAGCCATACAGCATCGGACGGGAGAAGTGGTCAACGAGCCCCTCATCGTCCTCACCTACTACGCGCGTCAGGACGCCCTGCGCCGTACCAACTACTACCACTACCTCGTCCAGCAGCTCAACAACCGCCACGACCTGCCCTCGCCCCTGCGCTTCACCCCGCATGAGCTGCCCCTCTCCGCGGACCTCATCAGCGACCATTTCGAGCAGATAAGCCGCCTGACCGACCGCATCGAACAGGCCGAGGCCGCTCCTGCCGCCACAGCACCGGCTGCACTCTTCTTCGCCCGGGCGATGGAGTTCGCACTCGTCCAGGACTACAGCTCCGCCATCGACGACGCCACACGCGCGCTCAACAACCTGCCGGCAACTCAACAGCAGCAGGCCGTCATCATCACCTTCTGCCGGGCCAACTGGCGGTACAAACTGCTTGATTTCCAACGAGCCAACGGCGAACTGAGGCAGGAGAGCGCCATGGACTTCGAGATTATGCTGCGCGACTACGACTACGTCATGCAGCAGCAGCCCGACTTCGCCTTTGCCTACTACAACAAGGCCAATATCCTCTGCACCCAGCGCAACTTCGACGCCGCTATCGAGCACTATACCCAAGCCATCCAAATCGACCCGGACTTCGCCGAAGCGTGGTTCAACCGGGGACTGACCTATATATACACCGACCGCACCGAGCAGGGACTCGCCGACCTCAGCAAGGCCGGAGAACTCGGTATATACCAGGCATATAACCTCATCACACGATTCCAATAACCTACCCACACGCCGCCCATGAGCCACCTCCGACGAATCCTACTGCTCCTGCTCCTCTGCACCGGCATCGGCGCCCCTCACACGCACGCGCAACTCCTCTATGAGATATCCGGCAAAGGCTGCCGCGCCAAGTCATACATCCTCGCCACCAACCGCATGGTGGACATGACCTTTATCGACACTATCCCAAATGCCTTCAACTGCTTCGCACGTTGCAACAAGGTCCTGACCGAGTTCGCCATACAGGACTACGAGGCCATTGCCGCGCTCCGTCAGGCGGCCATCCTCAGCGACACGCTCGTCCTGCGCGACTGCTACACCCACGACGAGTACCTGCGTATCGACGAGGCCCTGCGACTCACGCTCGGCATGGGGCTTGACCGGCTATGCCGCATGAAGCCCGCCTACCTCACCGAGATGTACCGCACCGAACTGTTCAAGCAGTGGCTTCAGTACGACGAGCAACGCTCCATGGAGACCTTCTTCGAGTCCGTCGCCACGCAACGCAATATCCCGGTCATCGGACTCGACGACGTCGGGGAGACCATGTATATGCTCTTCGACCGCGAGCCCTTCCACTGGCAGTGCAAAGAACTGCTCAAAGTCATTGACTACCCCGAGAACGAGGTGCGGCAGGAGCGCGTACTGCTCAACATGTACCTCAACGGGCGGCTCTCCGACATGGCCTATCAGGTCGAGGGGCCGGACAACATCACCTCCATCAGCTACTCCGACTATCAGGTCTATGCACGCCGTAACATCCAGTGGGTCAAGCGCCTCGCGCCCTACCTGCGCGAAGGACACGCCTTCATCACACTCAATGCCGTGTACCTCGGAGGCGACCAGGGACTCCTCGCCCGGCTCCGCAACGCCGGCTACCGCGTCCGACCCGTCAACCGCCGCATACACCTCCGCAAACAATAGATCCGCCTCCCGTACCTGAACGGAATCGGACCCACCTGGGACGCGGGCGGCCCGCCCGCGATTGCGCAACAAAGCGCACCCTCCCGCCGTTACCTGACCGTTACCTGACCGTTACCTGACAGAAACAAAACAAACCGATATATGCTGACAAAGATTTATAGCGCCACACCGGTGGGAATAGATGCCGTGCCGGTGACCATCGAGGTGCACACCATCCCCGGGTTTGACTTCACACTCGTCGGCCTGCCCGACAATGCCGTGAAGGAGTCGCACGACCGCATCGTCGCCGCGCTGGCCGTCAACGGTTACGACACGCTCCGCCGCGCCTTCACTATCAACATGGCCCCCGCGGACATCAAGAAAGAGGGTGCCGCCTTCGACCTGCCGCTGGCTATCGGCATGCTGGCCGGATGCGAGCTTGTGCGGACGAGGCTGCTGGCCCGCTATATGCTCTTGGGCGAGCTCTCCCTGGACGGCACGCTCCAGCCTATCCGGGGCGCACTGCCCATCGCCCTCTGCGCCCGCCGAGAGGGATACAAGGGGCTTATCCTGCCGGCCGAGAACGCCGAGGAGGCCGCCGTCGTGGAGGGACTTGAGGTCTATGGCATGGAGTCGCTCATCGACGTGATACACTTCCTCAACGAGGAGCCCAAGAACGAGTTAGACCCCGATGATGTCTTCGCTCCAACCACGGTGGACATCCGCTCGCTCTTCCGGACCTCCGCCTACCCCTCCGACATCGACTTCGCAGACGTACGCGGCCAGTTCAAGGTCCGCCGTGCCGTCGAGATAGCCGCCGCAGGCGGACACAACATCATCATGGTCGGCCCTCCGGGCGCTGGCAAGTCAATGATTGCCAAGCGCATCCCCACCATCCTGCCGCCCCTCACGCTGGAGGAAGCACTGGAGACCACCAAGATTCACTCGGTCTCCGGGCTGCTCAAGCGCAACAGCGACGGCACACGGAGTTCGCTCATCGTGCAACGTCCCTTCCGCGCCCCGCACCACACCATCACCAGTGTCGCCATGGTCGGCGGAGGCGTCAATCCCCATCCGGGCGAGATATCCCTGGCCCACAACGGCGTGATGTTCCTCGACGAACTGACCGAGCATCCCAAGACGACCCTGGAGGTCCTGCGTCAGCCTCTGGAGGACCGGCACATCACCGTGGCGCGAACCAAATCGACGGTCGATTACCCCGCCTCCTTCATGCTGGTAGCCGCCATGAACCCCTGTCCCTGCGGTTATTACGGGGCGAACAACCCCGCCCATCCCTGCACCTGTACCCCAGGACAGATACAGCGCTACCTGCATAAAATCAGCGGCCCGCTCTTGGACCGCATAGATATACAGTGCGAGATAGAGGCAGTGCCCTATGAGCAACTGCGTGACACGCAGCCCGGAGAGAGCTCTGCGGCCATACGCGAACGGGTCATCCGCGCACGTGCCATCCAGACCGAACGCTTCCGCGACAGCCGGTCTGCCCCAACCGACCGCGTCCCCGGCGGCAGTAGTGTCCACTGCAACGCCATGATGACGGCGAAGCAGGTGCGTGATTTCTGCACCATCAACGACGAGTGCGACCAGTTGCTCCGCTTCACCATGACCAAGTTAGGCCTCTCTGCCCGCGCCTACGACCGCATCCTCAAGGTCGCCCGCACCATCGCCGACCTCGCCGGTTCGCCGGACATCCAAAAGCAGCACCTGCTCGAAGCCATCTCCTACCGCTCCCTCGACCGCAACACCTGGGGCGCCTGACCCTCTCCCCTCACCACCTCAACCGCCCTTGAGGTTGCTGTGTCTAATCTCTTATCACTTCCTCAACCGCCCATATCGGGGCGGTTGACAAAATGATAGCAGAAGGCCCCGCGTAACGAGCAAAACGTCAATCCCTCATCCTCCTGTCATCCTACGGTCACCTCACGGACACCTTACGGAAACACCACGGAAAAGGCCAACTACCAAAACGTCAGCAAAACAATCGCTTTGCTGACGTTTTGGTATATCCTATATAACTCAGTTCGCTATTTTATAGGAGCGTTTTGCTATAGTATGCTCTATCCAAAAGCAATAAATAAAGCCTTATGCACGTTATCACTATTTCTTGCTATTGAGGTATTTTTAGACTTTGACATATGCAAGGTAATGAACGGGTTAATAGCTAAAATGTGCCAAAGCTACTCGCATATCATCTCCGACATTTTTGACATCGGACAGAAGCGCATCTCTATCATTTCTGAATATAAAATCCAGTTCGTATGTAGTTGCAAAAATATCTGCGATATTCCCCATACCACGCAGCATAGGCTTATCTAACTGATAATAACGCATGAATGATTCCATACGCTTTGACGCCGTTTTTGTAGCCTCCAAGTAGGTCTCTTTTTGCCGTTTCATAATTTTGATATCCATCTTTGGGATACAAAGATACAATTTCTTTCTCATATATGCAAATTTTCATATAAAAAATCTATATTTTTCTATAATTTGCATTGCCATGACGGGAAGAAAAAAGAGAGGGGCCGAAGCCCCTCTCGTAGTGCATCATGTTGTGCATGTATGTATTGTAGCATGCATGCGCATGCACGTATGAAGCGTTTGGATTACTTCAGTTCAGCACCGAGGACGTTGTAGGTAGCGTTGCCCTTGATGATAACGAGCTGACCGTTGCGAACGACCTTGGTAGCAGCAGCCTCAGCCTTCACAGTCTCAACAGCCTCTTCGCTGCCGCAGAGAGTATAGGTACCGGCAGAGTAATTGATAACAAGATCCTCCTCTGCCCCCAGTGAGATGTTACCATTGTCATACCATTCGCTGGTCTCCTCGTTGTAGAGACGAATCTGGTTTGCCCAGTCATCAATACCAGCCTGACGGAACTTGAAAGCGTGACCTTCGGAGTCGTTGAACGAGTAGGTGTAGATAAGATTGCCTTCGTCGTCCACATCTTCTACCATCTCGGCACCAGCAGCCCAACCGTTGAAGTCACCAATGATAGCAGGCTTGAAGCCACCGCAATCAGGAGCATAGAGGGTGATGTTATAGTCATGATAAGTAGCCTCTACACACGGTGAGTTGTGGTTCTTGAAATACTTCGATTCATAGATGTACACACCGGCAGCAGGATACTCAAGGTTCGACTCGCCATCATAGCCGGCAGAAATGCTTATCTCGCTGCCTGCATGATGTTCCCAACTGTCTACATCACCGGTCTGATAATCCCACGAGAAGGAACCATCTTTTTTCAACTGTACCGGTTTAGCCTGCAGAGCAACGAACTCAGTGCCAACGAGCTCATTATTCTCCCATTTCTCAACTTCCGGCACAGCAGGAGCTACGAATACGTACCAACCGTTAAAGCCTTCCAAAGCCTCACCGGTAGTAACCTCAGTGTAAGGAGTGGTAGGCTCAGCCATGGACCAGTTGCAATAGTTGCCCATGAAGACAACGTCGTTGCAGACTTGCTCGTCAAAGTAAACTACCAATACAACATTGCTGGTGGCGTCATACTGAGCCTCTACCTGTGCAACTGTAGGAACAGAAGCAGGAGCAGCAAACATAGCGGCGCTCACGAGAGCAGCAGCTACAAAAGAGAAAAACTTTTTCATTGTTTGTTTAATTTTGTTTGTTAATAATGTGAATATAATAAAACGTTTTGCGTTTTAGTTTTCGGTGTTAGTCGGTGCTCCCGAGGCATGATGCCCGGGAGCACCGATAGGGATTAGTAGCCGATAGCGGCGTTCAGACCCACCAGGTTCTTGTTGGCCGTCTCGTCGGTCTCGGGGATAGGATAGACATTGTACTTGGCGTCTCTTCCTGCGGTATGGCCTTCCCAAGTCATGCTGGCGGCATCACCGGCGAACTGCCCATAGCGGACGAGTACCGTACGACGGATACCTTCTGCATGGAACTCACGAGCCCACTCTTTAAGCATGAAGTCCGTATCCAGTGTGTAGTCAGTGGAAGCATGGGCACGGTTGCGGATAGCGTCCACGCACTCCTTAGCGGTCAGGCCTTGTGCCTCGTTGCCACCCTGCAGGACGGCCTCAGCATATGTCAGATAGGCCTCTGCCACGCGGAACAAGGGGATATCGGTGTCGGGCCAGAGAGCCTCACCAACGGGCGATGCCCATACATAGGGGTTCTTGGAGGTCGAGTAGATACCGGTCCACTTGGCATCCGCCCATGAAGCATAGAAGTCAGCCGCTTTGCCGCCCGCCAGAGTCCATTCGGTAGTGGTCCGGGCGGAGTCGCTCTTCACATAGTAGGAGCAGAACGTCGCGCGGTCATCCTGTGCGTGGATAGGCATCTCATACTCATGTGCCCGCGTTGCCTCTGCCTCATCGCCATTGAAGAACAGCTTAATAAGTTCCGGCGAAGTACGGAAGCACGACCAAGAGTCAGCCGAGCCGGAGGGCACCATGTTGCCGTCGCGGCAAGCGTTGATGACGAAGCGTGCACCGCCCCATGACTGGCAGAAGTTAGCGTCCTGGTAGATAAGCAGCAACGCCTCATCTTGCGCACCGTTCTTATCGTTGTCACCCATGAAGAGTTTCTGGTAAGCGGAATAGGTAGCCACATCGTCCTGCACGGAGTCCGGGGAAGCCACATAGTTGGCGGCATCACCGGTGAGCAGATGGCGTCCCGACTCCTTGATGACACGGCTGGCATACCAGGCAGCGCTATGGTAGCAGTTGCCCACAGGAGCCTTCTTGCTCGGCGAGTCAGACGCATAAATAGGCTGGTTCAGATAGAGGCGCATCAGCAGGAACCAAGCGACCGAACGGTCCACGCGATAGGTACTCTCGCGTGTGTCGGGCAGGTTGTTGCCATAGGGGCGAATGGTGTGTGCGGGGAACTTCTCCTTGAAGGCAGCCTCGGTGTCGGCACTGATATCGTTATCGTCGCCGCACAGGTCCTTGCACTCTGCCACCAGCCAGCGGTACATCTCCGAGCGAGTAGCAGGCATCGGGTTATCAGGTGTAACGGTCAGACACATCGGGCCGCCGCAGAACATATCCACCATGTAGTAGTAGTTGATGGCGCGAATCATACGCACCTCGGCAATCTGCTTGAGCGTCTTCTCGTCCGTAGCCTCGCGGGTCTTGTCGAGGAAGTGGTTACAGAGCGTGATGTCGAAATAGAGACGACTGTACAAGCCACGCACCAGCGCGTTAGCCTTGTCCCACTCCTGTGTACGAATCTCGGCCAGTCCGACGTCGTTCCAAATCCACCAACCGTCGTCTGTACAGAACTCATTGAGCTCCCAGAACATACGGTAGAACGAGGATGTACCTTCGTCTATACCGTCCACGTCACCGCTGCCGTCAGGACCTTTCTGACCGGTAGTACCGAACGTGGCGTAAATCTTAGCAAAGACGGCATCCTGGTCGAACTTGGTAACCGTCATCGGGTCATGAGGCTCACGGTCGAGCGAGCAGGATGCAAGCAAGCCTACCGCCAAGAGTGAAACTGCAAGGAAAAACTTATTATTCTTCATATTCTTAGAATTTACTGTCAGGTTAAACAACACGGATTAGAAGTTGAGCGACATACCCACCACGGTCGTCATCGAACGCGGGTAGATATTGTTGTCGATACCGCCGCTCACCTCGGGGTCAAGGCCGCTGTAGTTAGAGAAGACGCAGGGGTTCGAGACGGTGCAATATACACGTCCGGTCACGAACTTGGTCTTGTCGAAGGTATAACCCAGCGTGATATTGTCGATACGGAGGAACGAAGCGTTCTCTACGAAATAGTCCGACAGATACCAGTCGCTGAACTTGTTGCCGGGGATACCTGCTTCGCTATAGGCACCGGTTGTCGCGTCCCAGAGCAGTGCTTTCAGGCCGTCGGACTGCATGCCCTTGTTATAATAGGTGTCATAGGCATTACGCAGCACGCTGTGGTAGCCGCCGTTCTGCGTCTGATAGACCTTGCTGCCCTCAACCCACTGGAGGCTGGAAGCGAGGACGTCGTTATAGACATAGTTGCCTACATTGGCGCGGAGCGAGATACCGAGGTCGAAGCCGTAGAACTGGAACTTGGTCTGCAGACCGAAGGTCACCTTGGCGTCCGGACTCTGGTAGATATACTTATCATCCGATGTGATCTGACCATCCTTGTTGCGGTCCACTACTGCGAAGTACTCCTTACCGTCCACGGTGTAGCGGTTCGTCTCATATACATAGAACGAACGAGCTGCGTGGCCGACCATCTGTGCCTGCACGTTGTTACCCGTACCGGACGAGATACCGCCTGTCGGAACGAAGAAGTTCTCTGCATCCGAGAAGAGGGAGACAATCTTGTTATCGTTCCAAGCGGTGTTGAAGCTTAGATCCCACTTGAAGTTCTTCTTGTCAATCAGCACACCGTTGATAGCGAACTCAACACCCATGTTCGAGAGCGAACCGATGTTGCCCCAGATTTGGTTGCGGAAGTTGGAGCCGGCCGATACGTCCACGTAGGAGAGCAGGTCGGTGGTATAACGGTAGTAGTAATCGAGGTTACCGGTGATACGGTTGTTGAGGAAGGCGAAATCCAAACCTGCGTTGTAGGTAGTAGTCTTCTCCCAAGTCAGGTCGGGGTTATATGCGCCCGGACGAGAGGAGATATACACACCCTGCGGGTTGCCGTCCGCATCCTTCACGACGAACTCATCCGATCCGATAGGATAGTAGGCGTGGTCCTGCGAGTAGGTGTAAGTCGGCAGGTAGTAGTAGTCCATACCCAAGTCTTGCTGACCGGTGATACCATAACCGAGACGCAGCTTGAGGTCGTTGAGCCAATAGGTGTCGCGGAAGAAGGTCTCCTTAATCTTCCATCCGAGTGCCACGGCGGGGAACAAGCCCCAGCGGGCGTTCTCACCCTTGGAGTTATAGCGGGCGAAACGTGAGCTACCGTCCGCACGGAAGTTAACCGTCACAAGCAGTTGGTTCCAACCGTTCCAGTTGATACGTCCGTAGAACGACTGCAGGGCGTTGTCCGAGGTGTGGTCCTCTATGATGCGGTTGTAGTCCTTATCGGCGAACTCGCTGTGCGTGGACTGATAGGTACCGGCACCGTCGCTGTGCGACTTCCATGTGAAGTACTGGCTCTCGTAACCGACCATCGCGTCGAAGTGGTGATCCTCGTTGAAGTCCTTGTAATACTGAGCGTAAGCCGAGAACTGGATGTTATATTTATCCTTCTCGCTGATACCGTCGTAGCCGTAGTAGTGGCTGCCGTAGCTGTAGGGGCTCTCGGTGGTGCGTTGTTTACCATAGGAGTAGTCTGCACCGAAGTTGGCATGCAGACGGAGGTCCTCAAAACCATGAATCTGGTAGTCAGCCTCCACGTTGCCTACGAACGAACCGGCATGTGCGCGGTCGTTCTTCTGTGCCAGAGAGCCTGCGGGGTTGCCCGTGGTCTGTGCATTCTTGGTGTAGGGCCATGCGGGGTCTCCGTAGGTGGCATCCTTGGTGCGCTGATAGTAGCCGCCGAAGAAATCGTTCACTACATCATCCGACACCAGCGTCTCGCCGTAGATATTCTGCGCTCCGCCACGTACCGGCATGGTCGGGTCCATCGACAGCGCGGCACCTACCACACTGGCAGGATAGCGGTTGTAGATGTACATTCCCTTACCGTTGATATTGAAGTTCAGGTGGTTATCCAGGAACGAGGGAGACAGACTGAACGAAGCCGTCACACGCTGCATCTGGGAGGTCTTGATGGTACCGTTCTGGAGCGTGTAGCCCAGCGAGAAGCGGTAGGGCATGTTCTTCAGGCCGCCGGAAACCGACACGTTATGGTCGGTGGAGATAGCGGTGCGATAAATCTGGTCTTGCCAGTCGGTGTTCTCTGTTCCCAGCGTAGCCATAGCGGTGCGGTTATGTCCCAGCGCCGTTGCATACGCGCGAATCTCGTCACCGGTCAGCACCTCCAGGCGGTTGGTCAGTGTACCGAACGACACGTTGCCGTTGTACGACACTTTCGGCTTGGAGCCCTTAGAACCTTTCTTGGTGGTGATGATGATGACGCCGTTGGATGCACGCGAACCATAGATAGCGGTTGCCGAAGCGTCTTTGAGCACGGTGAATGACTCGATATCGTTCGGGTTGACCATGGACAGGGGGTTAGAAACGCCCTGAATACCATTGTTATCCATTGCCAGACCGTCGATGACGATAAGCGGGTTGGTGGAGGCATTCAGTGACGAACCGCCACGGATGGTGATTGTACCGGCACCACCCGGCGTACCATCGGCAGCGACCACGCTCACACCGGCAATCTTACCTTGGATCATGTCCTGAGCGTTGGTCTGCAGACCCTTGTTCATATCGTCAGGTTTGATAGCGGTCACCGAGCCGGTGGCGTCGTTCTTCTTGACGACACCGTAGCCGACAACGACCACCTCGTCCAGCACCTCGTTGTCTTCCGCCAGTTGCACATTGAAGTGCTTCTGCGCACCGACAGTCAGTGTCTGTGTCTTAAAGCCGATATACGACACCTGAATCGAAGCGTTAGCCCCTACATTCAGTGTGAAGTTACCGTCAAAATCGGTGATGGTACCGTTTGTCGTACCTACTTCCAGAATACTGGCACCGATAATAGGCTCACCATTAGCCTGTTCAACGACAGTACCCGTAATGGTTACTTGTGCAAAGACCGCTGTAGCCAGCATCAGCACGACAGCCGTCAGTGTTGCACGCATAGAAAATAATGATTTATTTTTCATTGTGATACAGATTTACAGGTGAGCATTATTCCTCCGCAACAGGAGTCGTGAACTTTATCTTATCCAACGTGAGTTGGCCTTTCTTAGCGTCCAACGCCGATACCAGATAGGTGATATTTTCGCTGCCGCCCTGAGCGATAATCGCAAAGTTCTTGGCATTCAGCAGCGAGCCGTTGAAGGCGACTCCCCACGCGGAGAGAGCTACGTCCTTGGTCTCTTCCTTCATCGCCGTAGCGTCACCTTCGGTGTAGAACTTGCGGTCGTAAGAGATATTATAATAATGAGATGCGCCCGTATTCGGCTGGCCTTCTACGAAATCGAAGCGGAAGGACATGAAGGTGCTGTCTTGTACACCGACCGTATCTTTGGAGACAAAGACAACCGTATCGTTCTCCCATCCGAAATAACGCACGCGGATAGCGTCATTTCCGAGGTCCTTGAGGATACGCACCGTATCCAGCGTCACCTTATTGGATGTGGACAGGCCCAGATCCTGCAGGTGGTCATTGAACCAAGCCACTGCAGCGACGCCTTCAGCCGAAGCCAGGAAAGCATTGATGGAGTCCACTTCGGCCTGGGAGATGGTATCGATATGAGCCGTGAAGTTCTGATAGGGGATGGTGTCAAAGATATCATCCACATACAGTCTCACCTGCTCAAACGTCCAGTCCTTGTTCGGCAGAGCCTCTGCGATAGTAGCCAGGTTGTAAGCACGCTTCGGACCGCTATACAGATAGCTCTTGTCCGTAATCGAAGCAGCGCCCCACTTCACGGTATCCAATGCTCCGTCTGCATAGGTCAGATAGACAGCATAGGAGATATTATCCGCACTGCGCGGACCGCGTTTGTAGGTGAAGTCCTTCACCTCACTTGTCACCTTGCCGTCGCCGGTCAGCGTAGCCACCGTGTACGTGCCCGAGTTGTCCGTCGAATCGCCACCCGAGACAAAGGTGTATTCGTAAACCGCAACGGTGAAGTTGGCAGAGTCAACCACCGTACAAGAATACGAATTAGGAATGTTCTCTTCCGCCATGCCCTCCATGGGACCATAGACGTCGATCTTTTCCTTACAAGAAACAAGCGCAATGGCAAGCAGGAATACCACACCCGCCATCGTTGTTGCTTTCTTCAGTAGTTTCATTGTTTTTCTTGATTTTAAGTGTTAAATTATTTTGGATGTCTTTTTCGTCTTATCGTAGATGCTTGAGAGATGCTTGAGATATGCTGCGAGGCAGACTCAGGCTACGGGCTTGTTTTTCTCCGCGGGGCTCTCCTTAATCAGCACCACGCTGCATGCGCCGAGCACCAGCAGCACACCGGCCACCACCAGCATCATCACCTGGCTGCCTCCACACACACCCTGCAGTATCTGACCGCCCGTCGAGGCTGCCACTATCTGAGGAAGGCAAATCGTGCAGTTGAACAAGCCGAGCAACGTACCCATATACTTGCTGCCCTTGATGGCATTAGTGATAATCGTGAACGGCAGAGCCAGCATGGCAGCCCAAGCGGCACCTATCAGAGCGTAGCTCACCAGCAGCACATACTGATTGGTCACATACATCGTCGATATGAAGCCCAAGCCTCCCACTATCAGCGAGAGGGCGTAAGCACCCTTGTTACCGAACTTATGCTCAATCATCGGCAGCACCATCGCCCAGAGCAACGAGCCGACAGCCTGCACCGCGAAGCATACGCCCACCCAGTTACCTGCCGTCTGGAACGCACTTGCCGCCGTGGAAGCACCGTCCCATCCGAAGCACTGCGTAGCTATCGCGCCGTTCGAATAGGTCCACATGTACATAAACGCCGCCCAGCAGAAGAACTGAACCAAGCCCACCGTCAGGAACGCGCGCAGGATGCCGCCCGACTCCGACGAGGAGGTCTCCGCTTCCTCTTTCTTCTTATTCAGGCCGTGGAACTCGGCATACTCCTCCGGATTCATCTCCTCCACCGCGAAGAACGTGTAGAGCACGCACAATATCAATATGGCGGCTCCCACATAGAACGACCATTTCACCGAGTCGGGTATCACACCCTCATCGGCGGTATTCGCGATACCTATCCAGGTGAAGAATATCGGGAACAAATAGCCGACCAGCGAACCGGCGTTACACAGCGCCGACTGGATGGCATAGGCCGTACCCTTCTGCTCCTCGTTCACCATGTCGCCCACCATCATCTTGAAGGGCTGCATCGCTATATTTATAGAGGTGTCCAGGAACATCAGGCTGAACAGACCGAACCACATCGCCGAGTTCAGGCCCATATAGACACGCTGCTCAAACGAGAAATCGCCCGCATTCGGCAGCAGCACCATCACGGCGACCGCGATCATGGCGCCTATCAGCAAGTAGAACTTACGACGCCCGAATATACGTCCCATCCATGTATGGTCCGACAGCACGCCTATCAACGGCTGAACCACCATACCCATCAAAGGCGGGAGTATCCAGAAGAAACTCAACTGGTGAGGATCTGCACCCAACGTCGCAAAAATACGGGAAATGTTGGCACTCTGCAGCGCATATGCTATCTGCACGCCAAAGAAACCGAAACTCAAGTTGAACAACTGAGCAAGCGTTCTGTTAGTCTTTTCCATTGTATTTGATTTAAGTCTGATAATAAGGCTACTTACATGAGCAACACTCTTTTTTTTATACTTTTATACTTTTTTAACGCCACATGTTGTACCTTAAATATCTTGCAAAGATACTGCTTTTTTTCGATATGAACAAATTTTTCTTTATTTTTTTTGCAAAATGTTTGCCGTTTCAAAAAAAATGGTTACCTTTGCACTATAATTGAACGAGCAATGAAACGCATCACTGTTATTCTAACCGGCATGCTCTGCCTTTTGAGCATCGCCCCTGCCGTCCGCGCGCAGGGCAAAATGGTCGGCGGAGACATCTCCATGCTCCCCCGATACGAAGCCGCCCGGGTCGCCTACAAGACGCCCGCCGGACAGACCATACCCGACCTCATCCCCTACCTGCGCGACGAGGCGGGGTATAATATAGCACGCGTGCGCCTGTTCGTGGACCCGACAGGAGCCACGGGCGTCGTGCAGGACACCGCCTACATCCGCCCGCTCTGCCAACGCATCAAGGCCGCCGGACTCAACCTGCTGCTCGACTTCCACTACAGCGACACATGGGCGGACCCGAAGGCCCAATGGACGCCCGCCGCTTGGACCGCACTCGACGAGCAGCAACTGGCCGACACCCTATATAATTATACCCGACTCGTGCTCGAGCACCTCGTCGCATGCAACGCCGCGCCCGACTATATCCAGACGGGCAACGAGATAAGCTACGGCATACTCTGGGGAGCGGAAGGCAAGACAACCTACAAGTGCTACCCCACCCTGGACAGCAACAACTGGACACGGTTCATCAGCCTGCTCACGCGTGCCGGACAGGCCTGCCGCGACGTATGCCCCGACGCCCGCATCATCATCCACACCGAGCGCGCCGCCAACTGGAGCGCCACCTATGACATCTACCGCCGTCTCGCCGCACTCGACTACGACATCATCGGACTGAGCTACTACCCCGAGTGGCACAACGACATCGCCACACTCACCTCCACACTCAACCGTCTCCACTCCTCCTTCCCCACAAAGCCCGTCATGATTGTCGAGACCGGCTATTACAACAACTGGTATCCCGCGGACGCCACCTACGACTTCACCTCCACATGGCCCGCATCGGCCGCCGGACAGAAAGCGTTCCTCGACGACCTCGTGGCCGCCATCGCGCCCCTCGACCACGTCATCGGACTGCTCTACTGGTTCCCCGAAGAGAACCCCTGCAACAACCGCGTCTATGAGCCTTGGTACAACCACGGACTCTTCTCGCCCTCCACAGGACGCGCCGTGGACGCCCTGTTCGCCTTCAAGGCGCTGCGTGGCGACCTCACACCCGTCACCTCCGTCAGCGGAGAGCACGCCGCGCCACAAGGCACCTACACACTCGACGGACGACCCGTCTCCGACAACGAGCGGACCGGAGGCATCCTCATACAGAACGGACAAAAAACACTCAAAATAAACCGATAATAACCTCATTCATAACTTGCTATGACAAGACATGAAGAACTCATAACTGCCCTGCAGCGTAACTTCGGATTCAACTCCTTCAAGGGGAATCAGGAGGACATCATCAACAACATCATGGACGGAAAAGACTCGTTCGTCCTCATGCCCACCGGAGGCGGTAAGAGCCTCTGCTACCAGCTCCCCTCGCTCATCATGGACGGAGTGGCCATCGTCATATCCCCGCTCATCGCACTCATGAAGAACCAGGTGGACGCCATGCGCAACTACTCCGAGGAAGACGGCATCGCACACTTCATCAACTCCTCCCTCTCGCGGCCGGAAATCAATGCCGTCAAGGACGACATCCTCGCCGGGAAGACCAAACTCCTCTACCTCGCACCAGAGTCTCTCAACAAGAATGAGAACGTGGACTTCCTCAAGGGAGTCAAGATTTCCTTCTACGCCATCGACGAGGCACACTGTATCTCCGAGTGGGGGCACGATTTCCGACCCGAATACCGGCATATACGCCCTATCGTCGAGCGCATCGGCAAGGCACCCATCGTAGCACTCACCGCTACCGCCACGCCCAAAGTGCAGCACGACATCCTCAAGAACCTCGAGATTCCCGACGCAACCATCTTCCGCTCCTCCTTCAACCGGCCCAACCTCTACTATGAGGTACGCCCCAAGACCGAGGATGTGGACAAGGACCTCGTACGCTACATACGCTCCATGGAGGGTAAGTCCGGCATCGTCTATTGCCTCGCACGCAAGGAGGTCGAGGACCTCGCACAGACTCTGCGCGTCAATAACATCAGCGCACTGCCCTACCACGCCGGAATGGACGCCGCCACACGCAGCGAGAACCAGGACGCCTTCCTCATGGAGAAATGCCAGGTCATCGTCGCCACCATCGCCTTCGGCATGGGTATCGACAAACCCGACGTGCGATTCGTCGTGCACTACGACATACCCAAATCGCTCGAGGGATACTACCAGGAGACCGGACGCGCCGGACGAGACGGCGGAGAGGGACAATGTATCTGCTACTATTCGCCCAAAGACATCGAACGACTCCGCCAGTTCCAACGGGGCAAACCCGTCGCCGAGATAGAGATTGCCAACCAGCTCCTCTTCGAGACACAGTCCTACGCCGAGTCATCCATATGCCGACGCAAACTGCTCATGCACTACTTCGGCGAGGAATACGACCAAGACAACTGCGGACATTGCGACAACTGCAAGAAGACCTACCGCCTCATCGACGCCACCGAACTGCTCGAACTCATCATCGAGACCATTCATATCCTCAACGAGAAGTTCAAGGCCGAGCATATAGTGGACATCCTCAAGGGCAACAAGACCGCTACCGTCCTCAGCTACCGCCACGACGAACTCGAGAACTTCGGCGCCGCCGAGGATGAGGACGAGAACACCCTCCACGCCATCATCCGTCAAGCGCTCGTATGCGGATACCTCAAGAAAGACGTCGAATCCTACGGCATACTCAAACTAACAACCGAAGGAAAACGCTTCGGACGTCGGCCCTCCAAGTTCGAAGTCCCCATCGAGATACACGACGAGGAGGAAGAGGCCGAGATGGAAATGAACATCGCCGGAGGAGGAGCCGCGGACGATGTGCTCTTCTCCATACTCAAAGATATCCGCAAAAAGATATCCAAACAGCAGGACGTGCCACCCTTCGTCATCTTCCAGGACCCCAGCCTCGAAGCCATGGCCACCACCTACCCCATCACCATTGAGGAACTGCAGAACATCCCCGGTGTCGGAGTGGGAAAAGCCAAACGCTACGGCAATGAGTTCCTGCGAGTTATCAAGGAGTATGTCGAGGAAAACGACATCATCCGACCCGAGGACCTGCGCGTACGTACCGTCGCCAAAGACTCCACACGCAAAATCAGCATTATACAGGCCATCGACCGACGCGTCGCACTCGACGACCTCGCCGAGTCCAAAGGCATGTCCATGGAGGAGATGCTCCAGGAGATTGAGGCCATCGTCTATTCGGGTACCAAGCTCAATATCAACTACTTCATCGAAGAGGTTGTGGACCCAGACGAGGAGGAAGATATATACAACTACTTCAAGACCGCCGAGTCCGACAATATCAAACTCGCCATGCAAGAGCTCGGCGAGGATGACTACGACGAGCTGCACGTACGACTCGTACGCATCAAGTTCCACTCCGAACTCGGCAACTGACCTCTAAACCACCGCACTACGCCTGTCCCCACCGAAGCCGTCCCGTAGCAAACACGGCAACGAGACGGCAACGAGACGGCAACGACACGACAACGAGACGAAGACGAACCATAGCAATTCCATGCGACAAAATCAAGTTGACATAATCACACTCGGCTGCTCCAAGAACCTCGTGGATGCAGAGCGGCTCATGCGGCGCATCGAAGCGCTCGGCTACACCTGTGTCCATGACCCCGAGCAGCCACGCGGACAAATAGCCGTCATCAACACATGCGGCTTCATCGGAGACGCCAAGGAGGAGAGCATCAACACCATCCTCCGTTTCGTCGAGCGCAAGAAACGCCGCCAAGTCAGCCGCATCTACGTCATGGGCTGCCTCTCCGAGCGGTACCTCCACGAACTCGAAGCCGAGATTCCCGAGGTGGACGCATGGTTCGGCAAGTTCGACTACCTCTCCCTGCTCGACATCCTGCCCCCCGTCCCGCAAACCGCCGCCTGCGCCACACAACCCTTCGAGCGCACCATCACCACACCCGCGCACTACACCTACCTCAAGATTTCCGAGGGCTGCAACCGTTTCTGCTCCTATTGCGCTATCCCCCTCATCACCGGCCGCCACACCTCTCGCCCCATCGACGAACTGCTCGACGAAGTGCGCTGGCTCGTCTCGCAGGGCGTAAAGGAGTTCAACGTCATCGCGCAGGATCTCTCCTCCTATGGACTCGACCTCTACCATGAGCACCGGCTGCCGGAACTCATCGACCGCATGGCGCAGATACCCGGAGTCGAGTGGATACGCCTCCATTACGCCTACCCCACCGACTTCCCCTACGACCTGTTGCCCGTCATGGCGCGGCACCCCAATGTCTGCAAGTACCTCGACATCGCCGTGCAGCACTGCTCTGACCATATGCTCACCCTCATGCGCCGCCACATCACGCGCGCCGAGCAGGATGAACTCCTCGCACGCATCCGCCGCGAAGTGCCCGGCATTTGTCTGCGTACCACCCTTCTCGTCGGACACCCCGGCGAGACGTCTGAGGACTTCGAGGAACTCAAGCAATGGGTACGCACCCAACGATTCGACCGGCTCGGCGCCTTTGCCTACTCCGACGAGGAAGGCACATACGCCAACCGCCACTACAACGACGACGTGCCTGAGGAGGTCAAGCAACAGCGGCTCAGCGACATCATGGCCATTCAGCAGGACATCGCCGCAGAGCTCTCCGCCGCCAAGGTAGGCACCGTCCAACGCGTCATCATCGACCGCCACGAAGGCGACTACTACATCGGACGCACACAGTACGACTCACCCGAAGTGGACTGCGAAGTACTCATCCCCGCAACAGACGACAACACCAACACTAACCCTATCAAAACAGGCCGGTTCTACAACGTGCGCATCATACGCGCAGACGAATTCGACCTATACGGAACAATATGCTAACCAAAGAACTCATACCCGCCATCGCCGAAGCCTCCGGACTCACACGACGCCGAACCGAGGAACTACTCAGCGCCACTGTCAGTACCATCCACGACTGCCTGCGCAACGGACAGACCATACAACTACAGAAACTCGGCTCACTCGAACTCCGACAAAGCAAGGAGCGGGCTCTCCTACACCCCAAAACCGGCGAACGGACTGTCAGCAAAAGCCATACACAACTCGTCTTCAAACCCGCTAACTCGCTCAAAGAAGAACTGAACAACGCCTAATCTATGCCCAACCCACAAACAGACAAAGTAACATGGTCCCAACTGCGACAGGCTATCGCCAAACGCATCGGGACGAATGAGAAAGAGGTCAACCTCTTCCTCACCGCCTTCATTGCACAGATAACCAACGCCCTGCGCGCCGACCGACTCGTACGTATCAATGGTCTCGGCACCTTCAAACTGCAGGAGGTCGCCCCGCGGCGCAGCATCAATATCGCCACCGGCGAACCTATCACCATACCCGGATACGACAAGGTCATCTTCCTGCCCGAGGCTTCGGTGCGCGAACTCATCAATCACCAACCTGTACCCGAACAGGTGCGGGCCGACATCGAAGAAATCATTGACCCCATACAGAAACTCGGCGCGCAAGCCGTTGAGATAGTGGACATCCTGGCCGAACTCGGCCAAGACCCCCGCAAACCCCAACCCACACCCACCTGGGACGCGGGCGGCTCGCCCGCGGATCGCCACGAAGAGGCGACTCCTGAAGACGCGGCCTTCTCGTCTCAGGCACAGCCTGCACCCACGGATTGCCACGAAGAGGCAACTCCCGAACCGACTCCCGAGCCAGACCCGACTCCCGCCCCCAAGCCAGCCCAACCCGGTCCTGCACCGATACGCCGCCCGTGGCTGACAGCCGGCATCACTATCCTCTGCTTCACGCTCTGCCTGGCGGGGGCCTTCCTCTTCGTCGGGCATAAGTTCGTCCAATGGGTGGACACGCTCCACGAGCGCGCAAACACCCCGCTCCCCGTCGTTGAGCAGACCATTGACCAACCCACACAAGAGACCCCACAGGACACGACTGCCACCTGGGACGCGGGCTCATCGTCTCGGTCACAGACCGCGCCCGCGGAGCGCTCTCCAGAGCGCCCCTCAGACCCCGAGCCCACGGAATCCCTGTCCCCCGCACAGCCCGACTACTCCGACATACTCGCCGTAGAGGAGCTGCATGCTGACAGCCGCCTCGCATGGCTTGCCTATAAGTACTACGGCGCCAAGGACCTATGGGTCTTCATCTATGAGGCCAACCGCGATGTGCTGCCCAACCCGCACCAGATTAAGGTCGGCACACCCATCCGCATACCCAACCTCTCGCCCGAACTGCGAGACCTCACCAACCCTGATACGCAACGACTCATCGAGGAAAAGAAAGCCCTCTATGCACGCTAATATCCACATAGAGAAAGCCCGCACGCATAACCTGCAGGACATCACCGTTGATATACCACAGAACCGGCTCACCGTCGTGACAGGAGTCAGCGGCAGCGGCAAGTCCTCCTTGGCCTTCGACACACTCTACGCCGAGGGACAACGGCGCTATGTCGAGTCTCTGTCCGCCTACGCGCGGCAGTTCATGGGACGCATGCAGAAGCCCGACGTCGAGCGCATCGACAATATCCCGCCCGCCATCGCTATCCAGCAGAAAGTGACGAGCCGCAACCCGCGCTCCACGGTCGGGACCGTCACCGAGATATACGACTACCTCAAGCTGCTCTTCGCCCGCATCGGGCGCACCTATTCGCCTGTCAGTCACGCTGAAGTGCGGCGCCACACCATACGCGACGTCGTGGACACGCTCATGGCACAGCCCGTCGGCACACGCGCCTACCTGCTGGCCCCCGTCGTCCTGCGCGACCGCACCCTCGCCGAGCAGCTCCAGGCATGGCTCACCGAGGGATTCAGCCGCCTCATGCTCCGGGGCGAGACTCTTCGCATCGACGACATACTCCGCGACGGCACCGCCGTCCGGGACACGCAGGACCTCTTCCTGCTCGTGGACCGCGTCGTTGCCGATGGCGAACAGAGCACGGCCAACCGCTTTGCCGACTCGGTACAGACCGCCTTCTTTGAAGGGCACGGAGCCTGCGCCCTCGTCACGGAATCCCCGGATAGCCGCTCTTCGGGCGCTAAATCCTCCAACCACTACACTTTCTCCCAGCGCTTCGAGGCCGACGGTATCACCTTCGTCGAGCCGTCCGAGCATCTCTTTGACTTCAATAACCCCATCGGCGCATGCCCCGAGTGCAACGGCTTCGGCAACGTCATCGGCATCGACCCCGACCTGGTCGTGCCGGACAAATCGCTCTCTATCTATGACGGCGCTATCGCCTGCTGGCACGGCGAGAAGATGAGCCTGTGGAACGAGGCGCTCATCTACAACGCCGACCGCTTCGGGTTCCCCATACACACGCCGTTCTATGCGCTCACCCCCGAGCAGAAACAGCTCATATGGACGGGCAACGAGTACTTCCACGGCCTGCATGACTTCTTCCACGAACTGGAGTCCAAGCAGTACGCCAAGATACAGTACCGCGTCATGCTGGCGCGCTATCGCGGCAAGACCCTCTGCCCCGTGTGCAACGGTCTGCGCCTGCGGCGCGAGGCCAACTACGTGCTCATCGCGGGGAAGTCCATCAGCGACCTGTGCAGCATGAGTATCAACCAACTCGCCGAGTGGTTCGCCCGCCTCACCGGCACCGACGGACAGGAACCGCTGCTCACGGCGCAAGAGACGGAGATAGGCAAGCAACTGCTGCACGAGATAACATCCCGCCTGCAGTTCATGCAGGATGTCGGCCTATCCTACCTCACGCTCAACCGCCAGAGCAACACCCTCTCCGGTGGCGAGAGCCAGCGCATCAGTCTGGCCAAGTCGCTCGGCAGCAGCCTGGTAGGCTCGCTCTATGTGCTTGACGAGCCGAGTATCGGGCTCCACCCGCGCGATACCGAGCGCCTCATCCATGTCCTCCGCCAACTGCGTGACCTGGGCAACACCATTGTCGTCGTGGAGCATGACGAAGACATCATACGCGCCGCCGATTATATCATCGAGATAGGCCCTGCGGCAGGCCGGCACGGCGGCCGACTGGTCTATGCCGGAGAGCCGCGCCCCCTGCCCGCCGACTTCCGCATACCCGAGTTCCGCCGCCCGTGGAACAACTACATCACCATCGAAGGCGCCTGCGAGAACAACCTCAAGAACCTGACCGTCAACTTCCCGCTCAATGTCATGACGGCCGTCACGGGCGTCAGCGGTAGCGGCAAGTCGTCTCTGGTGAGCAAGGTACTCTACCCCGCACTCAAGAAGCACTACGGCGGACTGGCGGAACGCACCGGCAACTTCGGACACTTGAGCGGCAGTCTGCACCTGGTGCACGACATCGAGTTCGTGGACCAGAACCCGCTCAGCCGCTCCTCGCGCAGCAACCCCGTCACTTACCTCAAGGCCTACGACGAGATACGGCGCCTGTTCTCCGAGCAGCAACTGGCCAAACAGATGGGCTTCACCCCCGCACATTTCTCCTTCAACACGCCCGGAGGGCGCTGCGAAGAGTGTCAGGGCGAGGGAACCATCACCATCGAGATGCAGTTCATGGCCGACCTCACTATCCCCTGCGAGCACTGCGGAGGCCGACGCTTCAAGCAGGATGTGTTGGACGTACGCTATCGCGGCAAGTCGATATACGACATCCTCTGCATGACTGTCAACCAGGCGATTGAGTTCTTCTCCGAAGACCCGGCCTGCGCCAAGATAGTCCGCCGCCTCAAGCCCCTGCAGGACGTCGGTATCGGCTACGTGCAACTAGGGCAGTCCAGTTCGACGCTCTCCGGCGGCGAGAGCCAGCGCGTCAAGCTGGCCTCCTTCCTCGCCCAGGAAGACAGCGAGCCCACCATCTTCATCTTTGACGAGCCGACCACCGGCCTTCACCACAAGGATGTGGACGTGCTCCTAAGGGCTCTCAACGCACTCATATCCAAGGGGCATACGGTCATCGTCATTGAGCACAACCCGGGCATCATCCTTGCCGCGGACCATGTCATCGACCTCGGCCCCGAAGGCGGAGACGAGGGGGGCCGTATCGTCTTCCAAGGCACGCCGGAGAACCTCATGCGCTGTGCCGAGTCCTACACAGGACGCTTCCTCTCCCGCATTAAGATTTAAGATTCAAGATTCAAGCACCATTCAGGTAACGGTCAGGTAACGGTCAGGTAACGACCGGGGACCGGATATATAATGCCCTTTACGCGTCCGTTTTTAGCCCATAACGCACTCATACAGAGACCCCCTCCCGAACCTGACCCGAACCTGACCCGAACCTGAGGCATGGATTCGGCTGAAAGAGAGGGAGATAAAGGGGGCAGCTCTGTTCCAGGTCTGTTCCAGGTCTGTTCCAGGTCTGTTAAGAGGCTCAAAATCAGAAGCGGGTGCCTGCCCGAAGGCAAGCACCCGCTTGGGTCAGCTTCGCATGAGAGCGAAGCGGGGAGACAGGGTGTGCGTCTTATTTCAGGACGGCACCTTGTACATTGTATTTCACGCCGTTGCGCAGGATAAAGAGCTGACCGTTGTCAAGCACCTTAACGGCCTTCACATGCGACTCTTCCATCATCACTTCGGGGATAGCCTGTGCTGCGTCAAGATTGGTAGCCACACCGTGGTCAATCTCGATAACACCCTGATACTTCTTGAGTTTACCTACCACAGCTACATGGTCGCCGTCCTGAGGAACATAGCCGTTCTTGGTGGTGCACTTGTAGGCCTTGAGTTCGCCCTGTACGCCCTCGGCATACTCGTCAACCATGTACCAGAACATATTGCCTTCCTCGTCCTGATTGAAGCCGGTGACATAACCGATTACGCGGTAGGGGTCATCGGTGGACGCATTATCCGCCAGGTTCACTCCGGCAGCCAAAGCACCGGCCACGTTGGTCTCAATAGGCTCAACGTCACGGATGAAGCCGACGGTTGCGGGGTCAACGATTTCGCAGGTAGCGCCGTTGCCGTTCTCGATGGTGTTGTTGAAGCGCTTGATGACGCAGGTCACGCATACGAAATCACCCGGTTTGATAGAGTCAATATCATGGTCTTGTACGAGCACTTGATAAGCCTCAAAATCGCCATAGGTACTGCCCTTGGTGTCAGTCATATAGAAAGTCTGCTTGTAAGCATAGTCACCGGTCTTGCTGTAAGCGAACTTGCCTGCGAACTTAGCGTAGTAGCCATAGACTTTGTAGGTCTGCTCGGTGACTTGATTGCTCTCAAGCTTCATACCGATTTGCTTAGCCAGCGCGCAAGTGATGGTGTTCAGGTCGTTGACACAAACGGAAGTGCCGGCCAGCACAATCTGGGCATCAGCCTTATAGATAGCACCCTCTTCATCCACTACATTCAGAACAACTCGATAGGTGAAGTCACCCTCAACAGGAGCGCTGACGAAGACAATCTTCAGTGAACCGGTCACCTCAATCTCTGCACCGTTGTAATGTACCACAGCGGGGTTATCTTCGGTAATCGTATATTCACCTGCGATAGCAGTACCCTGGGTCAACTGATACATATACTCAAAGACAGCGTCGTCGCCATTGCTCAGCGTCAGTTCCAGCACGTCCTCGTCGTCAATCTCTGCCACACCGGCATTGACAGTCAGGTCATACTCTGCGCCACGGGGAGCCTGGCCGAGAGTCTCCACATAGTTACCGGCAGCAATCTCGTAGATATTTTTATCCGTGTAGAGGGAGAGGGACTGAGCATACACCAGAACAGTATCGCCCAAGCGGATAAGGTCTTGCGCAGCCTCCAAGGAAGCGAACTTCTGGTTGCCGACACCTGCCACCTGATAAGCCTGCAGGCTGTCCGTATCACCCACATGGTCAATCATATAGAACGATACTTTTCCGTCGAACGAGTTATAGGAATTGAACACATCGCTGGCTACGATACCCTTAACAAAGTGGTCATGTGCATCGTTAGCTGCGATAAGCGCACGTGCTTCCATAACGCCGATGGTGTCGGGAACCCACACGTCTGCAGCCTCACCGATGGTCAGCGTGATAGACGAAATCTTGCTGTTGGCACTTGCAGTAAATGTGATTTCAGTAGCATTACCTACCCACGACATTCCTGCAAACTCCGAGAAGGAGACAGCGGAGCCGGCAAACTCAACAGCCGTAATAGCCTCCGAGCACGCAAACTTCAGCGTACTGTTGGTGTAGATACGCAACTCACATGCTCCATTGTAATTCCAAATACGAGTAGCCGTCTTTGCCACCTGCGTACTGGTCATGGTCACATCATCAACGACAATGTTCTGCGGATTTGTCAGGTCTGTTCCCTTGCCCGTTTCTGGAACTGCGATTCCCATTGCGGCCGGATTGGTGAAGTCGAACACGACTTGACGAGCATTAACAGCCATCACAGCTATTAACGCCAGAAAGAAAGAAAAGATCTTCTTCATGATGAAATAAATGAATTGGTTGATAAATATGGTTAATGATTTGTATTATCAATTCCGCTACAAAGGTACAAAATAATTTGCATATACCAAAATATTTTTGTACTTTTGCATAGATTTTATTACTATTGTATCATGGGTAAGAATGCAGCAAAGATATTAGTGATTGACGATGAGCGTGCTATCCGCAATACAGTCAAGGAAGTGCTCGAGTTCGAGGGTTATGCCGTGGACACGGCCGAGGACGGTAAGAGAGGACTTGAGATGGCGCAAGGAGGAGCATACGACCTCATCTACAGCGACGTGAAGATGCCCGAGATGGACGGGATGGAAGTGCTGGCGGCTCTCAGGAGTGCCGAGAGCGGGGTGACCTGCCCCGTGGTGATGATATCCGGTCATGGCGACATACGTACCGCCGTGGACGCGCTCAAGGCGGGCGCATGGGACTTCATTGAGAAACCCCTCGGGCTGGACCGCCTGCTCGTCACCACGAAGAACGCCCTGGAGCACAAAGACTTGCAGAAGGAGATAGGCGATAAGCGCCAAGAGATACGCCAACTGCGCGGGCAGGTCGAACAGCGCAACCGGATGGTCGGCGAGAGCGAGGCCATCACACGCGTGCGCGAAATTATTGATAAGGTAGCGCCGACGGAAGCGCGTGTGTTCATCACCGGCCCGAACGGTACCGGCAAGGAGGTTGTCGCCCAACTGCTGCACCGCCAGTCTCACCGCGCCGACCGCCCTTTGGTTGAGGTCAACTGTGCCGCTATCCCGTCAGAACTGATTGAGTCCGAGCTGTTCGGGCACATGAAAGGCTCGTTCACCGGTGCCGTCAAGGATCGCGCGGGCAAGTTCGAGCAAGCCGACGGCGGTACGCTCTTCCTGGACGAGATTGGCGACATGTCTCTGGCCGCGCAGACCAAGGTCCTGCGTGCACTGCAGGAGAACGAGATAACACGCGTTGGCTCCGACAAGACCATCCATGTCAACGTACGCGTGCTGGCCGCCATCAACAAGGACCTGCCGCGCGAGATAGCCGAGGGGCGCTTCCGCGAAGACCTCTACCACCGGCTGAACGTCATCCCTATACAGGTCCCCTCACTCGATGAGCGCAAAGAGGATATCCCGCTATTGGTCAACTGGTTCTCTGAACAGATATGCCATGAGCAAGGCATTGCACTGAAGGCTTTCGACGATGCTGCCATAAAGGCATTGCAGAACAGAACTTGGCCGGGCAACATACGTGAGTTACGCAATGTGGTAGAGCGACTGATAATCCTGGCCGGTGCACGGATAACAAAGGAAGACGTCGAGACATACGCATGACACTGCAGACGCTGAACATACTAAACTACCGCAATATCCGACAGGCGGCATTGGCATTCTCGCCCAAAATCAACTGCCTGGTGGGACTGAACGGACAGGGCAAGACCAATGTGCTGGACGCCATCTACCTGCTCTCCTTCACCAAGTCCGCCCTCACCGCCACCGATAGCCTCAACATCACGCACGGCGAACAGATGGCTATGGTACAGGGCGTTTACGATGGTGCAGACGAGCCGGAGACGATATCCTGCGGGCTCAAGCGGGGGGTGAAGAAACAGTTCCGCCGCGGACGCAAAGATTACAAACGGATGCTCGACCATATCGGGCTGCTCCCGCTGGTGCTCGTCTCGCCGGCCGACAATGCCCTCATCGAAGACGGCTCCGAGGAGCGGCGGCGTTTTATGGATACCGTCATCTGCCAGTACGACAAGACCTACCTCGAGCAACTCACCGACTACAACGCGCTGCTACGCCAGCGTAACGCCCTGCTCAAGCACTTAGCCGACCGTCCTGACGGAGGCACGTCCCTTACCGCCGAAGACGAAGCGCTGCTGGAAGTTCTGGAGATTCAAATGACGCCCAAGGCGCAATATGTCTTCCAACGCCGCACCGCCTTCATTGAGACATTTGTCCCGCTGTTTCAGGAGCTCTATGCCCGCATCTCGAACGGGGCGGAGGTGCCGGAACTGACCTATGTATCGCAACTGCAGAACCGCGACCTGCAAGAGTCCTATCGGCGTACACGTCCGCGCGATATCATCCTCGGTTGGACCAGCCAGGGTATTCACAAAGACGAGCTCAGCACCAAGGTACGGAGCATCAACCATCCGGAAGAGAGCTACCCCCTCAAGCAGGTCGGCAGCCAGGGGCAGCAGAAGACCTATCTGCTGGCCATGAAATTAGCTCAAGCGCTCTTCCTCTACCAACGGACAGACAAACGGCCGATACTGCTGCTCGACGATATATTCGACAAACTCGACTCCGAGCGCGTACGGCGCATCGTAGAGTTGGTTCGGGGTGACCTGTTCGGGCAGATATTCATCACCGACACCGACCGGCAGCACCTCACAGAGATACTACAACCCGACGAACAGACACGCATCTTCCGTGTGGAAGACGGCAAGATAACACAAGCATGAGAAAGATTATCAGCATCCTACCGGCGATACTATTCGCTATGCTGCTGCACGCGGACATCACGTTCCGCGGCGCATGGATAGCGACGGTAGCCAATATCGACTGGCCCTCCGCCACCGATATACCCTCCGCACAAAACGGCTATACCCCGAATATCACCGGACAACAACGCACGATGACCGAGTTGCTGGACTCACTACAGGCCATCGGCATCAACACCATCATCTTCCAGGCCCGCCCCACGGCCGATGCGCTCTACCTCTCGCCTCTCGAACCCAGCAGCCACTGGCAGGCAGGGCGCCAAGGTGCTATGCCGGGCTACGACGTGCTACGGTTCGTGCTGGACGAGGCACATGCGCGCGACATGCAGGTGCATGTGTGGCTCAATCCCTACCGCATCACACTCCACACCATGGACACGGCGATGCTGGCGCCGGGACATATCATGCGGCAACATCCGGACTGGTGCTGGCGTTACGGCAAGCAGTGGTATTTCGACCCGGGACGCGAGGAAGTGATACAATGGATATGTGATGTAGTGGAAGACTTGGTCTGCCGCTATGATGTGGATGCGGTCCATATGGATGACTATTTCTATCCCTACCCCATCGGGCGTCAGCGTCTGCCCGACCACAACACGTTCCGCGCCTTTCCACGCGGCTTCGAGAACATCGACGAGTGGCGACGTGATAATGTCAACCGGGTCATCCGTCGTCTGTCCGAGGTTATCCACACGACACGACCGGGCACGGAGTTCGGCATATCGCCCTTCGGCGTATGGCGCAACGCGGCAGTGGACTCCGTGATGGGCAGTGCGACGCAGGCGGGTATCACCAACTACGACGACCTATACGCCGACGTGCTACTATGGATGCGCGAAGGATGGATAGACTATGTCGTGCCACAACTATACTGGGAGATAGGCAAGGCCGTAGCAGACTATGAGGTGCTTGCCCACTGGTGGGCCGACCATAACTACGGATGCAAACTCTATATCGGCATGGCCCCCTATCGTCTGGGGGGGCCAAAAGAAGCTGCAGCATGGAAAAAGGGCAACGAGATAGCCCGGCAGATGCGGCTCAACCGTACCATTCCCGAGATAACCGGCGAGTGTTTCTACTCCACCCGCCCCCTGCTGCTCAACCCGTTAGGCGTATGCGACAGCATCCGCCAGTTCTATCGGACAGCCGCAGAAGAATCCAAGACACAACCATGATGAACTATAGCCAGCGTATTGCGCAGCTCATCGGGCTGCAAGAGCAGCAGGTGAAGAACACGCTGCAGTTGCTTGACGAGAAGGCAACGATTCCTTTTATTGCCCGCTACCGCAAGGAGAAGACCGGTGGGTTGGATGAGGTACAGATAGCCGCTATCAGTGAGCAATACGGGCGGTTGCAGGAACTGGAAGCGCGCAAGCAGACCGTGCTGAACACCATTGCGGAGCAGGGTAAACTGACCGACGAGTTACGCCACCGCATAGAAACGTGCACCGAGAGTACCGAACTGGAGGACCTGTATCTCCCCTACAAGCCTCACCGCAAGACCCGTGCGGACATGGCCATCGAACGCGGCCTGCTACCCCTCGCGGAGGAGATACTCCGCCAACATCCGATGCACCTCCCCCAAGACCCGGACGCCCTGCAGGGCGCACGCGACATCATCGCCCAACGTATCGCCGAGGACGAGCGCAGCCGTAACGCGATACGGCGCGAGTTCCGTTATACCGCCCTGCTGACAACCAAGCCGGTCAAAGACAAGGCGGAGACGCCGGAGGCGCAGAACTACCGCGAGTACTTCAACGTCAGCGAGCCTCTCCGACGCATCAGCAGCCATCGTCTGCTGGCTATTCGCCGCGCCGAGGAGGAGGGTTTCATCCGCGTAGATATATCCCCTGACCGCGAGAAAGCGCTCGACAAATTGGCGGGGCTGTGGTTGCACGCCCGCAACGATAGCACCTACCAAGTGGAGTTGGCTATGGAGGACGGCTATAAACGCCTGCTCAAGCCCGCTATTGAGACGGAGTTTGCCGCGCAGAGCAAGGAGAAAGCCGACACGGAGGCTATCCGTGTGTTTGCAGACAACCTGCGCCAGTTGCTGCTCGATGCTCCTTTGGGGCAGAAGCGTGTACTGGCTTTTGACCCGGGCTTCAGGACCGGGTGCAAGGTGGTGATGCTGTCAGCACAAGGAGACCTGGTGTATCATACGGTGGTTTATCTGCACAAGATGGACTGCGAAGAGCAAGTGGTCCGCCTGATAAAGCAGTATAAGCCGGAGGCCATCGCCATCGGCAACGGCACTGCCAGCCGCGAGACGGAGCAGATGGTGAGGAAAGTAGTCGAAAGTCAAAAGTCGAAAGCGGTGAGGTGCCGGTGTTTGTCGTAAGTGAGGCGGGAGCCTCGGTCTATTCGGCGAGCAAAGCAGGTCGGGAGGAGTTCCCCGACCAGGATGTGACCGTGCGCGGCGCAGTAAGCATCGGACGGCGTCTGATGGACCCGCTGGCCGAACTGGTGAAGATAGAGCCCAAATCCATCGGCGTAGGACAATACCAGCATGATGTGGACCAGTCGCGCCTGCGCGAGAGCCTGCAGCAGACGGTAGAGAGCGTAGTGAACTATGTCGGTGTGGATGTGAACACAGCCAGCAAACACCTGCTGACCTATATATCAGGACTGGGTCCTACCCTGGCGCAAAACATCGTCGATTACCGTAGCGAACACGGCCCTTACGCCAACCGGCGCGCACTACTGGCCGTTCCGAAGATGGGAGCCAAGACATTCGAACAATGCGCCGGGTTCCTACGTATTGCCGGCGGCAGCAATCCCTTGGACAACACCGCCGTTCACCCCGAGCGTTATGCCCTGGCGGAGAAGATGGTCAAACAGTTAGACCACCTGAATGAGACTAATCTGCAGCAGTTTGTGACGGAAGATGTGGGGCTCCCCACCCTGATAGACATCCTGCATGAATTACAAAAGCCGACCCGCGACCCTCGCACACAAGCGGAGGAGTTCCATTTCTCACCCGATGTCCACACGATTGACGACCTACGCCCGGGCATGGTCCTGCCGGGAATAGTGACAAACCTGTCAGCGTTCGGTGCGTTCGTGGACCTGGGGGTACACAAGGACGGACTGATACATATCTCCGAGATGTCAGAGCGACGCATCAGCAGCCCGAGCGAAATGCTGCGTCTGCATCAGCACGTACAGGTGCGCGTGGTGGAGATCGACCGCCAGCGCGGACGCATCCAACTGTCGCTAAAACGCATCTAATCAGGCACTCGGTACGGTAATAACTAACGAATCACTAAAGAATCACTAAAGAATCACTAAAGATTGCTACGTGTTCTATTCGATAAATCACTCTATATCATAAACAAACAATACAATGGCAGACGACAAGAAGATTATTTTCTCAATGGTGGGCGTGAGCAAAGCCTTCTCGCCCCAAAAGAAAGTGCTTAACAACATCTACCTCAGCTTTTTCTACGGCGCCAAAATCGGCATCATCGGTCTGAACGGTGCGGGCAAGAGTACCTTGCTCAAGATTATCGCCGGTGTAGAGAAGGAGTATCAGGGCGAGGTCGTTTTCTCCCCCGGATACACAGTGGGTTACCTGGAGCAGGATCCGCAGTTGGACCCGGAGAAGACGGTACGTGAGTGTGTGCAAGAGGGAGTACAGCCCGTGATGGACATGCTGCGCGAGTTCGACGAGATAGGCATGGCCTTCGGCGAACCGGACGCGGACTTCGACACGCTACTGGCTCGTCAGGGCGAGTTACAGGACAAACTGGACGCCGCAGATGCGTGGAACATCGACAGCAAGCTGGACCGTGCGATGGATGCGTTGCGCTGCCCGCCCGATGACGCCTTGGTGAAGAACCTGTCGGGCGGTGAGCGACGCCGTGTGGCTCTATGTCGGCTACTGCTACAGCAGCCTGATATACTGCTGCTTGACGAGCCGACCAACCACCTTGACGCCGAGTCCATCGACTGGTTGGAGCAACACCTGCACCAATATGCGGGAACGGTCATCTGCATCACGCACGACCGCTACTTCCTGGACAACGTAGCCGGTTGGATACTGGAGTTGGACCGCGGCGAGGGAATACCCTGGCAGGGCAATTACTCCAGTTGGTTGGAGCAGAAGACGACCCGGATGGCCATGGAGGAGAAGCAGGCAAGCAAACGCCGCAAGACGCTGGAGCGCGAGTTGGAATGGGTGCGTATGGCTCCCAAAGCCCGCCAGGCGAAGAGCAAAGCCCGTCTGGGAGCCTACGACCGCATGCTCAACGAGGAGCAGAAGGAGCGCGAGGAGAAGCTGGAGATATTCATCCCCAATGGCCCGCGTCTGGGCAATAAGGTCATCAACGCCGAGGGTGTGAGCAAGGCCTACGGCGAACGCGTGCTCTTTGAGGACATGAACTTCATGCTGCCTCCCAACGGTATCGTCGGCGTCATCGGCCCCAACGGAGCAGGCAAGACAACGCTGTTCCGCATGATTATGGGCATGGAGACGGCCGACAAAGGGCATTTCGAGGTCGGGGAGACCGTCAAGATAGGTTATGTGGACCAGGTTCACAGCAATATCGACCCGCAGAAGACCGTCTATGAGACTATCTCGGGCGGCACTGAGTTCATCCGCGTAGGCGGTCGCGAAGTCAATGCGCGAGCCTATCTGAGCCGTTTCAACTTCACCGGAGCCGACCAAGAGAAGCGTTGCGGCGTGCTGTCCGGCGGTGAGCGCAACCGTCTGCATCTGGCCCTGACGCTCAAGAGCGAGGCCAACGTACTACTACTGGACGAGCCGACGAACGATATCGACGTGAACACGTTGCGTGCACTGGAAGAGGGTCTGGAGAACTTTGCCGGCTGTGCGGTGGTAATCAGCCACGACCGTTGGTTCCTGGACCGTATATGCACCCATATATTAGCCTACGAAGGAGACAGCAAAGTCTTCTGGTTCGAGGGCAGTTACTCCGACTACGAGGCCAACAAACGCCTCCGTCTGGGCGACGAGGCCGTAGAACCCAAACGCATACGGTACAAGAAACTGATGGAGTGACAATAGTCGAAAGTCAAAAGTCGAAAGTCGAAAGCAGCGTAGCGCACTCCAGATATAAGTGTTGCAGTACTCAAAACATACCGCGGGCGCATCATGAGATGCGCCCGCGGTATATATTTAGGGGAAGGAGAGTCAAGCCTCAGGAGCCTGCTTGTCCTTCACACGTATGTTCATGAAGATAAACTTCTTGCGGAGAGCCTCCTGCTTGTCACGGTCGCCGTGGCGGGACATGACGCCGTAGAGGACAGGCACGACATATAGCGTGAGGAAGGTAGAGACGGTCAGACCACCGATAACGACGATACCCAGCGGCTGCCACATCTCCGCACCTTCGCCACTGGACACAGCCATCGGGACCATACCCAGGATAGTAGTGAAAGCGGTCATGAGCACAGGGCGGATACGGCTGCGGCCGGACATCTGTATAGCCGTGTTCAGTTCGTAACCACGCTCACGCATGAGGTTGATATAATCCACGAGCACAATACCGTTCTTGACCACAATACCGACAAGCAGCACCAGACCCAGCGCGCCAATCATATCCAACGAGCGGCCTGTGAGCCAGAGGGCGATGATGACGCCCGAGAGGGCGAACGGCACGGTAAACATAATGATAGCAGGCATTCGGAGACTCTCGAACTGCGACGCCATAACGATATAAACGAGCAGAATAATCATCGCTGCCAACAGAATCATGTCGCGGAAGGTGTCTTGCTGAGTCTCGTAGTTACCGCCGATGTGCGTCGAATAGCCGACGGGGAGGTCCAGTTGCGGGACAACCTCTGCTTCAATGGCTTGCGCGAGTTCGCCGAGGGTGGTGTTGTACGGCGTTGCCTTGATAGTGACGATACGCTGGCGTGCCTTGCGCTCGATGGTAGGCGGTGCCCAGTATTCGCCGACCTCAGCCACTTCGGAGAGCTTGACAGTTTTGCCCGTAGCGGTCGGGATAGAGAGGTTGAGGATGTCGGAAATCGAGTTGCGGTCGTCCTCCTCGAGGCGCACGACGATGTCATACTCCGAACCGTCATCCTTGAGGTAACCACAGGACATACCTGCCACGCGGTTACGCAGATAGGTGGAGATGGTAGCCGAACTCAAACCAAGGCGCGAAGCCTTCTCCTTGTCCACGGTAATCTTGATATCGGGACGGTCATCCTCACGGCTGATATTGACGTCACGCGCACCCGGGAGCGCCGAGATGAGTTGACGGC
>JAFUUE010000087.1 GCA_017483945.1 Paludibacteraceae bacterium
GGTTTTGGCGCTTATTCGCTCTTGCAAAGGGCGTTTGCGCCCATAAGACCCTGCAAAGATACAACAAAAAAAGCATATATGCAAGTGGGCGCCGCTTTTTTTATGTGAATGGGGCGGTCGGGGAGCGGGTCGGTGAGCGGCGTGCAGCAGGTAGTCGATAGGCGAATCACGCGTTAATCACGCGTTAATCACGCGACAATCACGCGAGAACGGTACGGGTTTGTATCGGGATGGGAATAAAAAAACAGGGCGCGTGTTGCGTCCTGTTTCGTCCTGTTCCGTACCGCGAGCGGGGGTCGAACCCGCACAGCCATCACTGGCCAAGGGATTTTAAGTCCCTCGTGTCTACCTATTCCACCATCGCGGCCGCTGCTTCGACACGGGCATGAGGCTCGGACAGAAGCGAATAGCGGGTGCAAAGGTACAACTTTTTCGTCATATGTGCAAATTTTTGTATGAAAATAGCCGTAAATTTGCATATCTCGGATTATTTTTGTACCTTTGTAGGCTGTTTATGCGCATGCGCCGTGTGCGCTCAATAGAATGAGGTTATGCCCAACAAGAAGAAAATAATCAACGACCCGGTCTTCGGTTTCCTGACCATTCCGAACGATTTGTTATACGATGTGCTGCAACATCCTTATGTGCAGCGTCTTGGACGTATCCGTCAGTTGGGGCTGAGTAATGTGGTCTATCCGGGTGCCATGCACAGCCGCTTCCTCCACTCCATCGGCGCCATGCACCTCATGCAGGACGCCATCGCCGTTCTTCGGCAGAAGGGCGTGTCTATCAGCGAGAGCGAGGCGACCGGCGCGCAAATAGCTATCCTGCTGCATGATGTAGGGCACGGTCCCTTCTCCCACGTGCTGGAGCATACGCTTGTGGACGACGTCACCCACGAGGATATATCCCTCATCATGATGGAGCAGATTAACCGCGACCTGACCCGTCAGCAGCCTCAGCTGCGTCTGGAGGGCACCGGTCTGCTCGACGGCGCGATAGACATCTTCCGCGACGAGTACCACCGCCACTTCCTGCACCAACTCATTAGCAGTCAGTTGGATGTGGACCGCATGGACTACCTGTGCCGCGACTCATTCTTCACGGGTGTTCAGGAGGGACGCGTCGCCAGCGAACGCCTCATCAAGATGCTCAACGTGGTGGACGACCGCCTGGTTGTGGAGCAGAAAGGCATCTATTCTGTGGAGAAATTCCTGGTAGCGAGACGTTTGATGTACTGGCAGGTGTATCTGCACAAGACCTCTGTCGCGGCGGAGCAACTGCTCATCAAGATACTCGCCCGCGCCAAGGAACTGGCGGCGCGCGGCGTTGAGTTGTTCTGCGCCCCCGCGCTGCATTATTTCCTATACAACCACATCACCCGCAGCGACTTTGCCCCGGACAGCGAGGCGCTGGCGCAGTACGCCCTGCTGGACGACAGTGACGTCCTCTCGGCCATCAAGGCATGGATGTCCTGCGACGACCGTGTGCTCCGCCTGCTGAGCACGGCCTTCACCAACCGCAACCTCTTCCGCAGCCGTCTGCTCACGGAGCCGATAGGCGAGGAGGAGCGGCAACTGCTGCGTGAGCACTATGTGCAAGCGCTTGGCATACAGCCCGATGAGGCGGACTACTTCTTCGTCGAGCATGTGTCCACAAGCAACACCTATTCGGAGAAGGACGCCTCCATAGACATCCTTTACAACGACGGGTCGGTGCGCGACATAGCCGAGGCGAGCGAGATACTCGACCTGCGCTCGCTGACGCGCAAACCCAAGAAACTATACTTATTCCAATTCAGAGCATGATACAATTTACTGCACAACAGATAGCCGGGATATTGGGCGGCACACTGTCGGGCGACCCTGCCCGCGCGGTGAGCGATGTGGCGCCTATCGAGAGCGCCGAGCCCCATCAGCTGTCGTATGTCACGGACGAGAAGTACCTGCCTCTATTAAGGACCACCCGCGCCGGTGTGGTGCTTGTCAGTCAGTCACTTGCCCCGCAGCCGGCGGACATGCCGGACCTATGTCCGACGCTTGTCTTGGTGGAGAACGCGCGCGGTGCGATGGCGCAACTGCTCACGGCCGTCGCCGAAGTGCTCAACCCGCGCAAGCGCGGAGTGGAGCAGCCCTGCTACATCAGCGAGGGCGTCGAGGTGCCCGAGGACGCCTACATAGGTGCTTTTGCCTACATCGGTCGTGGCGTCCGGCTCGGTCGCGGCGTGCAGATTTACCCGCAATCCTATATCGGCGACTATGCCGTCATCGGCGATAACACACTCATCTACCCCGGTGTACGCGTCTATCACCACTGTCAGGTGGGCCGCGACTGCATCCTCCATTCGGGTGTGGTCATCGGCGCCGACGGCTTCGGCTTCGAGCCGGATGCGCAGGGCGTCAACCGCAAGGTGCCGCAGATAGGCGCCGTCATCATCGAGGATGATGTGGAAATCGGCGCTAACACGACCATCGACCGCGCGATGATGGGCAACACCGTCGTGCGGCGGAACGCTAAGTTGGACAACCTGGTCCAAGTGGCACATAATGTGCAAGTAGGGGAGAGCACATTCCTCTGCGCGCAGGTCGGTATAGCCGGTTCCTCTACCGTCGGGAGCCACTGTGTGCTCGCCGGTCAGGTGGGTGTTGCCGGGCATATCAGCATCGCGGACAACAGCGTCTTCGGCGCGCAGAGCGGCGTGGCGGGAAGCGTCCGGCGTGCGGGCAGTTACATGGGTTATCCCGCCATTGATGCGGCACGCTGGCGCCGGTCGGTTGTCGGATTCAAGAACCTGCCCGAGATGATGACTCAACTCAACAAACTGGATAAACAGCAATGAAACAGCATACTATAGCACAATCTTTCTCTTTTTCGGGCAAGGGACTGCACACCGGCCTTCAGGTCAGTTGTACGTTTCTCCCCGCCGATGCGGACACGGGCATACGCCTCTGCCGCACGGACCTGCCCAATCGTCCCACCTACCAGGCCCTTGCGGACTATGTCAGCGCCACGGAGCGCGGCACGGTGCTGGAGCACGGTGCGTGGAAGATAAGCACGGTTGAGCATACCCTCTCGGCCCTGTACGCGCTGGGGGTGGATAACTGCCTCATCGAGGTGGACGGCCCCGAGGTGCCTATCCTGGACGGCAGCGCCAAGCCCTTCGTGCAGGCAATCCGCCGCGTCGGTCTGACCGAGCAGGACGCCGAGGTGCATGAGTTCGTCATCACTGAGCCGATAGAGTATATCTCCGAGCACGGCAACCGCCTGACACTCACACCGTACGACGGTTTCCAGGTGGAAGTGCTCGTCAGTTACCCGACCGGTCTGCTGCAGAACCAGTGGGCCTACCTGACCGACCTCAAGGACTACCCGCAGGAGATAGCCGCCGCGCGTACGTTCTGCTTTGTACGCGAGATAGAACCGCTCCTCCGCATGGGTCTCATCCGCGGCGGGGACCTGCATAACGCGCTGGTAATCTACGAGACGCCGATGTCGCAGGATGGACTGGACTATATGTGCGACAAGTTGGGGCAGCCCCGTCTCGACGCGACCAAGTTGGGCTACCTGTCGCCCCTGAACTACCAGAACGAGCCCTCGCGGCATAAGCTGCTTGACCTCATCGGCGATATGTCGCTGCTCGGCTGCCGTATCCGCGGCAAGATGACCGCCGTCCGGCCGGGCCATACCTTCAACACCACCTGTTGTCGTCAACTCCGAAACAAAATACTATAACCTATGATATCTCCCCTTGCATACGTCCATCCGGACGCACACATAGACCCGACGGCCGACATCGGCCCCTTTGCATACATCGAAGATAATGTGGAAATCGGTGCCGGTACGCGCATCATGGCTAATGCCTCCGTCATGCACGGCAGCCGCATCGGCCGCGACTGCACCGTCTTCCCCTCCGCCGTCGTCGGCGCTATCCCCCAGGACCTTAAGTTCCGCGGCGAGGAGACACTCGCCATCATCGGCGACCGCACCGTCATCCGCGAATGTGCCACCGTGCACCGCGGCACGGCCAGCAAGGGACAGACCGTTGTCGGCAGCGACTGCCTCATAATGGCCTACTCCCATGTGGCGCACGACTGCCTGCTGCACGACCACATCATCATGTCCAACGCTACCCAGCTGGCGGGCGAAGTCGTTGTGGAGGACTACGCCATCCTCGGCGGCGGCACGCTTGTGCACCAGTTCTCGCATATCGGTCAGCACGTCATGGTCCAGGGCGGCACACGTATCAACAAGGACGTGCCTCCCTTCGTCATCGCCGCCCGCGACCCCGTCCAGTACTGCGGTATCAATAGTGTCGGCCTGGCACGCCGCGGCTTCTCGCGCGAACAAGTCAGCGCCATACAAGACATCTACCGCATGATTTACAGCCCGCTGTATAATATCAGTCAGGCTGTCGAGCATGTGCTCGCCGAACTCCCCGACTCCGAGGAGCGTGCACTCATCGTTGAATTCATACAATCCAGCCCCCGCGGCATCATCCGCGGCTCGCTATAAACATGTTATATCCTATGGAAGAGCAAGAAAAAAGCCTCAATTTCATTGAGCAAATCGTAGAGAAAGACCTGGCAGAAGGTAAGAACGACGGACGCATCCAGACACGTTTTCCGCCCGAGCCCAACGGCTATCTGCATATCGGACACGTCAAGGCTATCTGCATGGACTTCGGCATCGCCGAGAAGTACAACGGCGTGTGCAACCTGCGCTTCGACGACACCAACCCCGCCAAGGAGGATGTCGAGTACGTGGACTCTATCGAACGGGACATACGCTGGCTCGGTTTCCGCTGGGGTAAGATATTCTACGCCTCCGACTATTTCGAGCAGCTCTATGACCTCGCTATCCGTTTCATCCGCGAGGGCAAAGCCTATGTCGATGAGCAGACGGCCGAACAGATAGCCGAGCAGAAGGGCACCCCCACCGAGGCGGGCGTCGCTTCGCCCTACCGCGACCGACCCGTCGAGGAGAACCTCCGGCTCTTCCAGGCCATGCAGAACGGCGAGATAGAGGAGGGACGCATGGTGCTGCGCGCCAAGATAGACATGGCCAACCCCAACATGCACTTCCGCGACCCTATCATGTACCGCATCATCACCAGCCATCCGCACCACCGCACCGGACGCCGCTGGAACGTCTATCCGATGTATGACTTCGCACACGGCCAGTCCGACTATTTCGAGGGCGTCACACACTCCATTTGTACCCTTGAGTTCGTCGTCCACCGGCCCCTCTACGACTATTTCATTGACCAGTTCGCCGGGCCGAACTTCGCCGGACTATCCCCCTACGGACCCGACTACCGCCCCCACCAGTACGAGTTCAACCGACTCAACATCACCTACACCGTCATGTCCAAGCGCAAGATGCTCCAGCTCGTCAAGGAGGGACTCGTCGCCGGATGGGACGACCCGCGTATGCCGACCGTATGCGGACTGCGCCGTCGCGGCTACACGCCCGCGGCCATACGCGCTTTCATGGACAAGATAGGCTACACCAAGGTCGAGGGCATGATTGACCAGGGACTGCTCGAACATACCATACGCGAGGACCTCAAGGAGACGGCCCCCCGCGTCTGCGCCATCTTCGACCCCGTCAAACTCGTCATCACCAACTATCCCGACTCCTCCGAGACACTCGTCGCCGAGAACATCGACGGACATCCCGAACTGGGCACACGCGAGATGCGCTTCTCACGCGAGCTCTTCATCGAGCGCGGCGACTTCCTCGAGCAGGCGGACAATAAGTTCTACCGACTCAGCCCCGGCGGGCGCGAAGTGCGGCTCAAGAGCAGCTATATCATACAGGCCACCGGATGCGACAAGGACGCCGAGGGCAATATCACCACCGTCTATGCCACCTACGACCCCGACTCCAAGTCCGGCACCGAGGGAGGCAACCGCAAGACCAAGGCCACTATCAACTGGGTGGAGTGCAACTCCGCACTCGACGCCGAGGCACGGCTCTACGACCGCCTCTTCGCCGTGGAGAACCCCTCTGCCGACGAACGGGACTTCCGCGAACTGCTCAACCCTGAGTCGCTCGTCGTCAAGCATATCAAGGTCGAGGGCTCACTACGCAAGGAGATGAAAAATGGCCAAATGGCAAATGACCAAATGGTAAATGACCAAATGGTAATTGACTATAGTCACTACCAGCTCCTCAAGCAGGGCTACTTCGTCGTGGACCCCGACACCACTGCCGACCACCTCGTCCTCAACCGTACCTGCTCACTCAAAGATAATTACCTCAAATAAACAACCCCCCAAACCTATGAAAAAATCATTCTTCCTGATGCTTGCAGCCGCCGTTGTCGCGCTGTGTGCATGCCAGTCCAAGCCCGCCGCCTCCGAACAGAACGAGGAGCAGCAGCCGGCTGAACAAATCGTTGCAGAACCCGTAGAGGAAGCCCCCGCAGTAGCCCCCGCATATGAGCCCGAGCGGGCTCTCGAGATCGAGGAACCCGCCGAGGAACCTGCTGCA
>JAFUUE010000088.1 GCA_017483945.1 Paludibacteraceae bacterium
ACAGCATCCAGATACTCAACGAGAGTTGCGGTGCCCTGTTCGTCCCGCCGGTAGAGGAGTTTGGCGCTCATGCCCACTTCGCAAAGGGCCTCAACGCCCTGACCATCGACTCGACGGGCTGCTTCGACCTGTACCTGAAGCTCCAAAGCGAGAACGACCGCCTGTATATCGGCTATGGCATCTGCGAGGACGACACCGTGCCCGTTGTGACAGGAGCCTACTATATGAAGAACAACTGGAACGGCGCAACCGACTGGACATGGAAGGCGATGACCGCTGACGGTGAGACCTTCAAGTTGGAGAACGTCGTCTATGGCGGCTCAGGCGTCAACTATAACACTGCTGAGTCTGACGAGAATAGCTCTTGGGTGGCCCAGGACGCCTTCCTCGGCGATGCTATCCATGCGCTGGATACCGTTACCCTGGTACTCAATCCTGAGACTGGTAAGGTGACCGTGGAAGTGACCGGTGCTTATGTGGTACCGGCGGATGCGGTTTACTACATGAAGAACAACTGGAATGCCGGCGAGTGGGCATGGAAACTCATGACCAAGGATGGCGCTGACTACAAGTTGGAGAACGTCGTCTATGGCGGCTCAGGTGTCAACTATAACACCGTAGCCTCGGACGGTGGCAGCAACTGGGTGGCTGAAGACGCCTTCCTCGGTGACCAAGTGAAGGCTAAGGATACGGTCAACATCGTACTCAATCCTACAGCCGGTACTATCACCGTGACCGTCATCGGCGCCTATGCCGCTCCTGTCGTGCCGGCCAAGAACTACTACCTCGTGGGTGAGTTCAACGAATGGGATGTCGAGAACGCTGTGCCCTTCGTGCTCAACGAGGGCGTCTATACCATCACTATCGACTCGCTCTTCGGAGGATTCAAGGTACTTGATGCACAAGACTGGCAGCACGGCGACTACGGACGCTGGCCCGATGAGTACGCTATCCCCGTGGACGGCGAGTACAACCTGCTCCGGAAAGAGGGCGAGACGGTCAACTACGACCTCACCCTCGACGGCACCTACGAGAACGCCGTCCTGACCCTCACCGAGGCCGACGACGTCCTCACGCTCCACTTCGTATCCGGCACACTCGTTGAAGACACTCCCGAGCCTCAGTCGCAGTACGGACTCATGCTCGACGACGTTACCTTCGTCGCAGCGGCTGTCAACCCCGCCAACACGGCTGAATACATGGTGCTTGGCCTCGCGCTGGCGGCTGACCAGACCGTCCAACTCTACGACCAGACCTACAGCGCCGGCTGGGTCATCACCAACTACAACGAGGGCAGTGCTACCTTCACCGTTGAGGATGACCACTATGTCATCTCCGCTGCCGAGGCAGGAGTCTATGACTTCTACTTCACGCTCGGTCCGGACGCTATCTATATCAGCAAGCAGTCCGTTCCGACCGCACTGGACCGACTGACCGACTCCGCCGAGCCCGTCAAGGCTCTCCGCAACGGACAGGTCATCATCATCCGCGGTGAGCATATCTACAACACGGTCGGCCGGAAGCTCCAATAACCTCTGACGATACGTTGTGACACAAAGAGAGCGGGCTCGTAGCCCGCTCTCTTTGTGTCTGACCGGACGGTCGCCCGCTCTCAGACGCATGTCAGAAGCTGTGCATATAGCACCGCACACGCTCCCACGCACGCGCCCGCAGGTCCTCCTCCCGAATCAGAAAATGCAGCATGCCGCAGTCGTAGAAACGCAGGCCCCAACGCTCCTCTTCGTCCAATTGCAGCAGGTTCAGCAGCCCCGCCCCGGCCTGCTCCGCCACCTCATCATATGCCGGCCTGCCTAACACCTTATGCCCGTACGCGCCCGCCTCGGCCGGTGCAAACGTGATGGGCTCTGCGGGTAATCCGTACGGCGCTCCGTCCGCATCCAGTATCGTATGCGTCTCCAGCCGCGTCAGGTCCGGCGACCATATCACGCGAAACGCCTCGCTCGCCCATTCCCCGATGCCCGCGTGACACGCCGCATCCGCCGGCTCCATGCCGAGGTACTCATCCACCGCGGCGAAGAAAGACAACAGCCCCGTGTGGGGCAGCAGGCCGCGCGCGTCCAACGGCGCCAACTCTTCGCAACGCAACTGGCACACGAACGTCAGCGGGTCCTCGTCGCCGTCCGCCAACCGCCGGACAGGGTAGGCAATGTCGGCCTGCAAATCCGGGAAACCCCAGAAATGCGAACTGCCGCGCGGCACCTCGCCGGACCCGACTGACGAGGCATGAGGAACAAGAGAAATAGCCATAGATTCCTGTTTTTACCCGGCAAAGATACAATAAAAAACGCACATACACAACAAAACCGCCCCTTTTACTTGCATATTTGACGGAAAAACCGTAACTTTGTACCATGATTGAGATTAAAGAGACAGAGATACATGCCGTGCTCGTCGGTATTGTCACACCGACGCAGCCCGAGGACCGGACCAAGGAATACCTCGACGAGTTGGCCTTCCTTGCCGACACCAACCACATCATCCCCGATAAGCGCTTCACACAGCGCGTGGACCATCCCGACACCAATACCTATGTCGGTTCCGGCAAACTCGCCGAGATACGCGAATGGCTCTGGGACGGCGCACCCGACCCCAAGCACAAGGAACCGCGTGCGCAGGTAGTCATCTTCGACGACGAACTCAGCCCGAGGCAGATACGCAATATCGAGAACGAGCTGCAGGTCAGCATCATGGACCGCACTATCCTCATCCTCGAGATATTCCTTCAGCGCGCCCAGACCAGCTATGCCAAGACCCAGGTCGAGATGGCGCACCTCCAGTACATGCTCCCGCGACTGACGCGTATGTGGAGCCACCTCGACAGACAGCGTGGTGGCGGAGGTACCAACCGAGGCATGGGCGAGACGCAGATTGAGGCCGACCGACGTATCATCAAGAACCGTATCGCACTCCTCCGCGAACAACTCACCCAGATTGACCGCCAGATGGCCACGCAGCGCCAGAACCGCGGCAAGATGGTGCGCGTCGCACTCGTCGGATACACCAATGTCGGCAAGTCCACGCTCATGAACCTACTCAGTAAGAGCGACGTCTTCGCCGAGAACAAACTCTTTGCCACACTCGATACCACCGTCCGGAAGGTCACTGTGGACAACCTCCCCTTCCTGCTCAGCGACACCGTCGGCTTTATCCGCAAACTGCCGCACCACCTGGTCGAGTCCTTCAAATCCACGCTCGACGAGGTGCGCGAGGCCGACCTGCTCGTTCACGTCGTGGACATCTCCCACTCCAACTTCGAGGAGCAGTACGAAGTCGTACGCCAGACTATCGCCGATATCTGCCGCGAGGACAAGCCGACCATCGTCGTTTTCAACAAGATAGACGCCTTCTCCTACGTCCCAAAAGACGAGGACGACCTCACACCCATGCGGCGGGAGAACTACTCCCTCGACGACCTCCGGGGCACATGGATGGCGCGCCTGCAAGACGACTGCATCTTCATCTCCGCACGCGAGAAGCAGAATATCGAGGCGCTGCGACGCCTCCTCTACGAACGCGTCAAGGAGATACACATCCGCCGCTATCCCTATAACGACTTCCTCTTCCAGGACTACACCGACGCTTAACCCCTCCCTCCCCGTCGCCTGCCCCCTCCGCCCCACCTCCACAGGCCACGACTGCCACCTGGGACGCGGGCGGCTCGCCCGCGAAATAATCCGGGGACGCGGGTGGCTCGCCCGCGAAATAATCCGTGGACGCGGGCATATGCTTTGTCTCGGTCACAGACCGCGCCCGCGATTGCGCCACCAGACGCACCCAAACCCGTACCAAACCCGTACCAATCCTAGACATTGTCCGTACCAAACCCGTACCGCCAAGCAACCTTTTAGACAGAATCACACATCGTGCGCATAGACTATCACCCATACCGAACCACCCTTCTGACCGTGACCCGCCACCGTCAGCGGCGCCTGCATTCACGCTGCGCCGCTTTCCTCCGTGCCGCCCGCACCCGTTGGCACGCTTATCTGCCTTATTACAAACGCAATCTGGCAGTCGCCTTCCCCGTCATGCTCACCCAGTTGGGAGCCGCCGTCGTGGGACTGGCGGACAGCATCATGGTCGGACACTACAGCACGACCGACCTCGCCGCGGTCAGCCTCGGCAACGGCATCTTCTTCACCTTCATGGTCTTCGCAATGGGCTCTCTGATGGGCGTCACACCGCTCGTCGGGCAGGCGTATGTGCAGCATAACGACCTGCGGGTGAGTGCCTTGCTTCGGACCGGCCTGTGGTTCACCCTCTTGCTCGGCGGCGCCACGTGCCTCGTCCTCGCCGCCTGCGTGCCGATGATTGGCCATATGGGGCAGGACCCCGGCGTCGTCCTTGCCGCCCGCCCCTACCTCATAACCCGCATCCTCGGACTCATGCCCTTCTTCCTCTTCTGCCTCTTCAAGCAGTTCCTCGAGGGACTCGGCAACACCCTTGTCGCTATGGTCATCACGCTGGTTCTCAACCTGCTTAATGTCTTCCTCAACTGGATTTTCATCTTCGGTCATTGGGGCGCACCGGCCTTGGGGGCTTATGGCGCAGGCTTGGCCAGCCTGATTGCCACTGCACTCATGCCCGTCGCGTTCCTGCTCGTCATCCTCCGCAGAAAGGACTGGCGCCGCTATCTCAGCCTCTTCCGCGCCTCACAAAACAGCCGGACCGGCCTGCGCGAACTGGCCGCCGTCGGCTTCCCCATCGGCTTGCAGACCACCATGGAGACCGTACTCTTCACCCTCTCTTTCATCATGGTCGGTTGGATTAGCAAGGAGGCGCTGGCGGCCCACCAGATATCGAACAATGTGGCGGACTTCGCCTTCATGCTCTCTCTCGGCGTCGGCTCGGCTACCACCATCCGCGTCTCCCATCAGTACGGCCTGGCCGACTATCGCGCCCTCCGTATGGCTGCCCGCGCCAGCGTGCACCTCGTCCTGCTCATGAACACCGTCGGCGCCGCCCTGATGATTGGATTGCGCCTTTATATCCCCTGTCTCTTCACCGAGGACCCCGAGGTCATCGCTATATCCTCCCACCTGCTTGTCTTCGCCGGCCTGTTCCAGTATGCCGACGGACTGCAGTGCGTCGGCGCTGGCATGCTGCGGGGCATAACGGACGTGCGTGTACCCATGTGGGCCACCGTCATCGCCTATGTGGGCATAGCCCTCCCCTTGGGATATATACTCATGTTCCCCGCCGGACTGGGAGTGACCGGCATGTGGATAAGCTTCATCGTCGCCCTCTCGCTGGCCGCACTCGCCTTCCATGTGCGCTTCGCCTTTATCTGCCCCAAACAGTGACACTTATGCGCCCCGCACACGGCTTGCCGCTGCACGGTCTGTAGTTTTTTACTAAAACATTTGCATAAATCAGTCTTTTTTTGTACCTTTGTTGTCTAAAAGAAGTGTGAAAAGATGAATATCCCCTTATTATCCATACGCGATTTGCATGCCTCCATCGCAGGCAAAGAGATACTGAAAGGTGTCAACCTGGAGATTCAGCGTGGTGAAATCCACGCGATTATGGGGCCGAACGGCGCCGGTAAATCCACGCTCTCGGCCGTCTTGACCGGCCATCCGGACTATACGGTCACGGGCGGTCAGGTCTTGCTCAACGGCAAGGACCTGCTGGCTATGGCGCCCGAAGAGCGCGCCCGCGAGGGCGTCTTCCTCTCCTTCCAGTATCCCGTGGAGATACCCGGAGTGAGCATGGTCAACTTCATGCGCACGGCCGTCAACGAGAAACGCAAGCACGAGGGGCGCGAACCCCTCTCCGCATCGGAGTTCCTGCGCCTCATGCGCGAGAAACGTGCCCTGCTGGAGATGGCCGACAAACTCAATAACCGCTCGGTGAATGAGGGATTCTCCGGCGGAGAGAAAAAGAAGAATGAGATATTCCAAATGGCGATGCTCGAGCCCTGCCTGAGTATCTTGGACGAGACCGACTCGGGACTGGATATAGATGCGCTGCGTATCGTGGCGCAGGGCGTGAGCCGCCTGCATACGCCGGATAACGCCGCCATCGTCATTACGCACTACCAGCGCCTGCTGGACTACATCGTGCCTGACTATGTGCACGTGCTTGCGGACGGGCGAATCGTCAAGACCGGCGACAAGAGCCTGGCGCTGGAGTTGGAAGAGAAAGGATACGCGTTCTTAGAGCAATAGTCATGGAGACGGTGAAGATAGAGTTGGCGCAGGGCGAACGCCTGGAGCGTGTGCTGGAGGAACAAGGACATGCCGACTGGCATGTGGTGCAACAGACAGGTTCGGTGTTGCGCCTGTTCTTTATCAACCTGGACCCCCGGGACGCGGACCTGCACGTCTGTGTGGAGCAGCAAGGCCCCGACTGCGTGACGGAACTGTATGCACTGGGCTATCTGTCGGGCTCGGCGCACCTGTCGCTGCAGACCGATGTGCGTCACCGGGTCGGACAGGGACGCAGCCGCCAGGTGGTCAAATACGTGCTCAATGACCACGCTCAAGGAGAATTTTACGGCCGATTATATATCGCGCCGCAGGCGCAACAGACGGATGCACAGCAGACGAACCGCAACCTGCTCCTGTCGCCGGAGGCGACGATGCGCACCCGCCCGCAGTTGGAGATCTACGCAGACGATGTGAAGGCCGCTCACGGTGCCACAACGGGGCAGCTGGATGAGTCGGCGTTGTTCTACATGCGTCAGCGCGGCATCGACCCCGCCGAGGCGCGCCGCATGTTGTTGGCGGCCTTCCTGGGCGAGGTGGTGGATGCGCTGCAGGACGAGAACATGCGGGAACAACTGCGCCGACGCATAGAGGAAAGCTTGTAATCAATAGAATATGAAGGTAAAGACACTTATAGGGAGCGTGCTGCTCGTGTTGCTGACAGCATGCGGAGTGAAGACTCCGGACCAACCGATTGTAATCCTGTATGAGAACGATGTGCATTGCGCCGTGGAGGGCTATGCGCGCTTTGCTGCCTTGCGTGCGGACATGCTGGCCCGGACACCGTATGTGACGGTGGTCTCGGCGGGTGACTTCGTGCAGGGAAGCACGGTCGGCAGCCTCTCGCAAGGGGAGTATATCGTGGATATCATGAATACGGTGCCCTATGATGTGGTGACCGTCGGCAATCATGAGTTCGACTATGGTGTGGCGCAGATGCAGCATCTGATGGAGCGCCTGACGGCGGATGTGGTGTGCTGCAACATCAGCAAGGACGGGCAATACCTGTTCCCCGCGTACGCGATGCGTCGTTACGGGGAGGTGCAGGTGGCTTTTGTCGGCATCGCCACCCCGACGACCTTCACCTCTTCCACGCCGACCTACTTCCAGGACTCGCTGGGGAACGTGTGCTACTCGTTCCACCGCGAGGATACCTATGACTTGATACAGCAGGCTGTGGATGCCGCTCGGCGGGAAGGCGCCGACTACGTGATAGCGCTCTCGCACCTGGGGGATGACTCCGAGTGCGACCGGAGCACCGATATGATAGCGGCCACTCGCGGGATAGATGCGGTGCTGGACGGCCACTCGCACCATGTGTTCAACGAGCGGCGCGTGAATGCATGCGGTGACTCGGTGCTGTTCACCAGTACGGGAACCGCTTTCCAATATATGGGACGGCTGACGATTGACACCTCCGGCCGTCTCGCTGCCGAGTTACTGCCCAGCGCCGATTATGCGCATGCGGACAGTGTGGTGGTGAGCAAGGTGGAAGAGGTGGAGCAGTCGCTGTCGGAACTGACTCTTCAGGTGGTGGGGCATACGGATTTCCCGCTGACCATATTGGGAGCCGACGGCAAACGACTGGTGCGCAAGGGTGAGACCAATCTGGCTGATTACCTGGCGGATGCCATCCGCTATAATACGGGAGCAGATATCGCCTTTGCTAACGGGGGCGGCCTGAGAACGACTATTCCCGCAGGCGATATAACCTACGGCACCCTGTATGCCGTATGGCCGTTCAACAACACGCTGCGCACCCTGCGCGGCAGCGGGCAGCAGATACTGGATGCGCTGGAAGTGGGTGTGAAGAAATATCCTGAGGAGGACGGCGATTTCCTGCAGGTGAGCGGTCTGCGTTACGGGTTCGACCCGTCTGTGGCCAGCAGTGTGGTGCTGGATGAGAACGGACTGTTCGACCATGTCGAGGGGGCGCGTCGCGTGACGTATGCCGAGGTGGAGCGAGACGGACAGTGGGAGCCCCTGCACCCGGACTCGATGTATATTATCGGAGGTCAGAGCTATATCATGGTCAATCAGGGGGCGGCCGGTATGTTCCGGCGGATGTGTGAGGTCACGTGTCCGATGCCCAATGATATCGACGCCTTGATACAATACCTGCGTACTACGGACGGCGAGGTGCCTGCGCGCTATCGTGCCGCACAGGGGCGCATCGAGGTCGTGAACCGTTAGGCTCAGGTAATGCTCAGGTAATGGTCAGGTAACGGCCAGGTAACGGGAATATTCCTTGAAGAAACAGGTCAGGCTATGCCACGTTGCAGTTTGATGTGGTCATAGGCTTCTTTGACGCGGCGGAACTTCTCCGCCGCGGTGGCTTGCATCTCCTCTCCGGCGGCAGACAGTTTGTCGGGATGGTACTTCATGGCCATGCGCCGATAGGCATGCTTGACTTCGTCGTTGGTGGCTTCGGGTGTGATTTCGAGCACGGTGTAGGCCCAATGGGGGTCAGCCTGCGGATGTGTGGCGGCGTCCACGGAGCGGTAGTCCGCGTCGTGGATGCCCAATCCCTGTGCGATGCGGTCAAGGATGAGTTGCTCCGCGGGGTGGAACTCGCCGTCGGAGCGGGCCAGGTCCACGAGCATGTGGAGTATCTCCAAGCGGGTGGAGTAGTTGACATTCTGCCGTATCTGTGCGGTGACCGCATCCGGGTCAATGTCCTTGTCCAACAGTTGGCGCAGCAGTTGCAGGGCCTGTTTGGCGCCTTCCTCGCCGTAGTTGCGCAGCAGGAAGGGCTTGATATGGTTGACTTCGGTCTTGAGCACCCGCCCGTCAGCCTTGATGACACAGGCGATGAGCACGATGAGTGAGACGCGCAAATCGCCGACGGTGGCGCGTCTGTGGGTGTGTGCCCGGTCGGTATCGGGGTTGCTCTCCTCACTTTCGGGGAGGGCGTTGATGCTGTTATCGAGGATGAAGCCGGCGGCCGAGCCGATGAGTGCTCCGATGACGCCGCCCAGGACGAAGCCTAATACCCCGAAAACGGTTGTCCAAGTGCTGCTGCTTTTAGCCATATAGGTAGAGGTTAGATGCGTTCCAAGTTAGTGAGTTGAATCCACCCGATGTTGTTCCCGACGCGGATGTTGCACCATTCTCCGAGTGTCTCGAGGATGGTCACTTCTGTCCCTTCGTGGAGTGTGAACAGGTCGGTACCGCTTCGGTCGGGCGAGGCTTTGGCGTTGACGACGCCTTGTGTGATGACGGCTTCGGCCCGTGCTGTGTCGCGGTGGTGCAGCGAGGCGGCGTTGCATAGTGCGGCCACGGAGATGAGCAGTGCGGTGAGTGCGATGAAGAAGGCACTCTTGCGCAGCGCGGCCGAGCGTCCGAAGGCGAACAGGAGTGCGCAGACCAGCATGAGCCAGAACAGCCCGAGGCTGAGATATATCCACGTGCGCTCATGCAGGCTGTTCCGGAGGCCCTCCGCCCATTGGGAGAGGAAGAAGGAGCGGTTGTCTTCGATATTGTCGATGATGCGTTGTTGGGCGAACTCCAGGTTATAGCGTGCGTCTTTGTGTGCGGGATTGAGCCGTAATGCGCGTTCGTAGGCGAGGATTGCCTGCGCCAGTTCTCCCTGTCGGAAGGCGGCGTTGCCCAGGTTGTAATACACGTCGGCATCGGGCGTGTCCGCCAATATAGCGCGATAGGCTTCGGCCGCCTCGGCGTATTGTCCGTTGGCATAGAGCGTGTTAGCCTGCTCAAACGGGGTCTGTGCATGTGCGGCGCTGACGGCCAGCGTCAGCATGAGGATAAAGGATAACAACGGTTTCATATGCGTTGGTCTTCAAGTTTGTCAATCAGTGTTACGGTGCGTTGGTAGAGCGTGTCCGGCGTCTGGCCGCTCGTGGGGGCATAACGTGCGAACTCGGCTGTGGAGAGCAGGTCGGTGACCTCGTTGATGAGTTCCTCTGTCACGCCTTTGTCGCGCAACATCCCTTCGATGTTTTGCTTGCTCAAGTCGGCTGTGGGTATGGCAAGCCGGTCGCCCAGATAGCTGAGTGCGGCGCGTTCTATCTCCTCATAGAAGGCCGCGTCCTGGTGCTCCTGCATGAGTTTCTTGGCGAGTCGTAGCCGTTTCTGCGCTACCTTGTTGGCACGCTTGTATCGTACGCGGGCCAAGTCGGCGTTCTCGCGTATCTGCTTGCGGAAGATGATGAACAGCAGGGCCGCAATCAGGGCGGGAACGAGGTACAGAAGGAGCAGTATCCACATGGAGTTTCCGGGTAGCACGGGGCGGGCCGTGTGTGCCTGCAGCGGGCCGGTATAGATATATCGGATGTCGGTGCCCAACTGCTTGATAGCCTCTTTGCCGACGTAGTTGGTGACTTGTCCTTGGTTCTCTTCGCCGGCCGCCCGTTGTACGTGGATGGTATATTCGGGGGAGGCGAGTGTCTTGTACTTCCGCTCGTCGGTGTCGAACCAACTGAACTGCACGGGCGGTATGGTGTAGTCTCCTCCGGCACGTGGAATGACCAGATACTCAATCGTCTTGGTGCCGCTCACGCCGTTGACGGTCGTCTTGAAGTCATTGGTCACTTTGGGGTCATATTCCTCAAATCCTTCGGGCCAATCGACGGCGGGCGTCTTGATAAGTTTCATGTTGCCGTTGCCCCGGATGACCAGTTTGAGCGTCACGGCGTCGTTGGCTTTCAGCTCGGTCTGGGAGATAGAGGGCGTCATGGTGAACTGTCCGACGGCGCCGGAGAAGCCGGCCGGCTTGCCGGCCGGCAGCGGTTGCACGTGGATGGTCGCCGCGGGGGCGGTGAGGGCACGTGTGACGTTCGTGTAGCTGCCGAAGAAGTCATCGAAGATAGAGCGTACCTGTGCGCGTGTCTGTACGCGTATGACGGCCTCGAAGTTAGCCGGTTCGATGCGTATATCGCCGCTGTGCTGCGGGTAGAGCACGGTCTGGTAGAGCACGGCGGTGTTATAGTTGCGCCCATTGTAGTGCTCCAGTTGGGTCTGTATCTCGCCTTGCTCGAGATCCTGCTTGAGGAATCCCTTGAACTCCGGGAGTTTGGTGTTGTTGGTCAGTTGGGTCACATCGACGCCGGCGAAGTAGAGCTTGTATGTCAGCAGCAGCGCCTCCTGTTCGCAGACCTGCGTGCGTGAGACGATGGTGCGCACGAAGATGTTCTCGGAGTTGATGTTGCTGCCCGAGGCCTGTTGCTGCGGCCGGCTGTCGTCGCTACTCTGTCGGCCGCCGGTCGAAGCGGGCTGCGCCTGCTCGTCGGCGGGGAGGACGGTGATGCGTACTCCGTTGGAGGACACACTGTTATGGTTCACTACAACGGACGCGGGGGGGATAGTGAACGAGCCCTCACGCTGCGCCATCAGGGTGTAGGTGTAGGTCAGCGTGAAGGACGACGTGCGCTTGCCGTTGATGAACGATGTCGATGACGATTGGGAGGAGTAGGGTCCCGCCAGCAGGTCGAACCCATCGAAGGGGGGAGCCTGCAAGTCGCGTGCGCGCTGGTTGACGGAGTAGGTGAGTTGGAAGGGCTTACCCACAATGACTTGCGCCGGTGCGTTACACTGGAATACTACCTCGTCGGCCCAAGCGGTGAGGCTCAGGACGGCTGTTGCCACTAATAGAACTATTCTTTTCATATGCTTCATTATCAATTCGTTTGACGCGATTACCAGTCTTTCTCCACACGTTTGTTACCGCTTCCTTGTTGAACCCGTCGCTTCTCCTGTGTCTCTTGCTCGTCTTGCTCGAGAGCCTGCAGGATTTGCTCGGCTGTCTCCTGGTCCATTTGGCTGTCTTGCGCCTGTTGTTGCTGTTGCTGCTGCTCTTGTTGTTGCTCGTTTTGGTCCTGTTGGTCTTGCTGTTGCTGCTGTTGCTGTTGGTTCTTGTCTTGCTGCTCTTTGTCCCGGTCTTTATTCTGCTCCTGTTGTTGCTGTTGCAGCATCTGCATGGCTCTCACCAGGTTATAGCGTGTCTCGTTGTCATCCGGCTGCAGGCGCAGGGCGTTCTTGTATGCCTCTGCGGCGGGGCCGTACTGCTGTTGTGCAAACAGGGAGTTGCCTATATTATGCCACGTGGCGGCTTTGCGCTCCTTGTAGTCGCTCCGGTTCTGATAGGCGTCGCTCTCCAGCAGCTGGGAGGCGCGTGCGTATTCCGCCTGTGCCTCCTGGTATTTCTCCTGCTTGAAGAGGGCGTTGCCCATGTTATAGTGTGCTTCGGCGGAGCGGTCGTTCACTTCCGTCGCGCGGCGATAATCGGTCTCCGCCTCGGTGTAATGCTCTTGCTTGTACTGCCGGTTGCCATGTCGCACATCGGCCGCCTCCCGTTGCGCATAGACAGCCCCGAGAGTAGATAGGAATACTATGATAAAAGCCAAACGTTTCATGATGCTCTCTTGTTTTCGTTAAAGAAGTCCAGTCGTGCCAGCGTCTTGTTCTTGCGCGGGAAGATGAAGAACTCAATAGCCAGCAGCATCAGCGCAAGCATGGCGAATGTCTGGTATTGCTCGTTGTATCCGACATATACTTGCGTCTCTATCTCGCTGGTGGCCAGTGTGTCCAGCTCTTTCTGCAGGGCGCGGATAGCGGTGTTGGTGTTATCGCAGCGGACGTATAAGCCCTGGCCTGCCTGTGCAATCTCGCGGCACATGTCCTCGTTCAACCGCGACACGACCACGTTGCCCTGCCGGTCTTTGCGGAAGGTGTTGGTGCCGGGGTAGGGGATGGGCGAGCCCTCCGGCTTGCCGATACCGACCACGAAGACCCGGATGCCGCGCTCCCGAGCCGCCTTGGCTGCGGCAAGTGCATCGTCCTCATGGTTCTCGCCGTCGGTGATGAGGATGATGGCCCGCCCCGCCTCGCTCTGCTCACTGCCGAAAGAGCGGACCGAAGTATTGATGGCGTCGCCGATAGCAGTGCCTTGCACCTTAATCAACTCCGGACTAATCGTGCTGAGGAACATCTTGGCACTCACATAGTCGGCCGTGATGGGCAACTGGGTGTAGGCTTCGCCGGCGAAGACGATGAGGCCTACCTTGTCGTCGTTCATCTTGTCTATCAGCTTGATAAGCACCTGCTTGGCACGCTCCAGACGATTGGGGGCCACGTCCTCGGCGAGCATGGAGTTACTGATGTCCAGTGCGAACATCACCTCGATGCCCTGTCGCTTGATGGTCTGCTCGCTCTTGCCGTACTGCGGACGTGCCGCGGCGAAGATGAGCAGCGTGAGCGCTACCAGCAGTATGGCGAACTTAACGGCCGGGCGCTGATGCGAAGCATTGGGCATCAGGGCTTCTACCAGGGCACTGTCGCCCAGAGACGCGCGTTGCCGGCGCTTGCGGCGCGTGTACCATATATACCCGGCAATCAATACGGGGATGGCTGTCAACAGCCAGAGCATTTGTATGTTAGCAAATCGGAACATAAAGTCATTTACCATTTAGTCATTTACCATTTACCATTTACCATTTAGTCATTTACCATGTACCATTTAGTCATTTACCATGTACCATTTAGTCATTTACCATGTACCATTTAGTTTGTTAGCCGGTGGAGGGCATTTAGTTGCTTATCGTGCGCAATACAAAATACCGTAGTAGTATCTCGCATAGCAGACACAGCAGGGCGGCCAACAGGAACGGCGCGAAATACTCTGTCCGCTTGCTGTACTCACGCACGCGTATCTTGGTTTTCTCCATCTGGTCTATCTGCTCGTAGATAGCCTTCAGGCTCTTGTTGTCTGTTGCGCGGAAGTACTCGCCGCCTGTGGTGGCGGCTATGCCCCGCAGCGTCTGTTCGTCGAACTCCGACTCCATGGTCATGTACTGCTTGCCCATGGGGGTCGGCACGGGGATACGCACTTGGCCGTGGCTGCCCACACCGACAGCATAGACGCGTATGCCGTAGGTCTTGGCTATCTCGGCGGCCGTCTGCGGGTCTATCTCGCCGCGGTTGTTGCTGCCGTCGGTGAGCAGGATAATCACCTTCGACTTGGTCGGGCTGTCCTTCATGCGGTTCACCGCATTAGCCAAGCCCAGTCCGATGGCGGTGCCGTCCTCTATCATGCCGAACTCAACGGACTTGAACAGGTTGACGAGGGCCGCATGGTCGGTGGTCAGCGGACATTGGGTGAAACTCTCGCCCGCGAACACCACCAGACCTATCTGGTCGTTCGGGCGGTCGATGACAAAGTCGGAACCGATGCTCTTGGCTGCTTCTAACCGGTTGGGTTTCAGGTCCTCGGCCAGCATGGTTCCCGAGATGTCCATCGCTATCATGATGTCAATGCCCTCGGTCGATTCGGACTGCCAGCGGTTGCTCAACTGCGGGCGGGCCAGCGCCAAGGAGAGCAGGATGATGGCTGCTACGCGTAGCACGAACGGCACGTGCAGCAGGTAGATACGCAGGCTCTTGGGCTGCTTGCCCAGCACGTCGGCGGACGACAGACGCAGGCTGGCGTCCGTCTTGTGCATCTCCCATATATACCAGCCGATAACCGGTATCAGCAGGAGCATCAGGAATAAGTATGCAGGGGAATGGAATGTCATGAAAGGTTGTTTAAAATGGTTTAAAATGGTTTAAAATGGTTTGAAATGGTTTAAAATGGTTTGAAGTAGTTTGCGTAGAGTCTAACTTTCGACCTTCGACTCGGTGGTAGTAAAGTCGGCTTCGTCGGCCTCTGCTTCGGCAGGTGTCGTCTCCTTGACGAACGTGTAGGCGCTCTGCAGCGACTGCTCGTTCTCATCGGCTGTGGTGGTCCACTTGGCAAACTTCACCAAGTCGGCCAACTGCAGCATCCGCCGCAGGCTCTCGTATTGCTCTTTCTGCTCCGTAAGCAACGGCTTTATCTCCAGCAGGGTCTCGTCGGAGGTCTTCTCAGCCGAGCTCACGCCGAACCGCCGGGCGATATACTCGCGCACCACGTCGGTCAGCTCCGTGTGGTACTCCTTGACGCGCCCTTGCTGCCATATCTTCGTCGCCCGTATGGCCTCTAACTTCTCCAGCGCCACCTCCTCCGCAGGGCGCAACGGTTCGCTCGACTCCGAAGCTTCTGCGCCGGACTCCTTCTTCATCAGGTAGGTAACCAGGTAATAAACGCCTACGCCTACCCCCGTCAGCAGCAGGGCAAGCAGTATCCAACGGATGATGCCCCACCACCATATCGGCGCACGCCAGATAGGCTTGATGTCGCTCAACGTGTCCTGCATAGAGTCCAGCTCGAACGGCTGCACGACGTTCAGGGAGAGTGAGTTAGACCATATGGTGTCGCCCGAACCGCTCACAAATGGCAGCGGCGAGATATAGAACAGCGAGTCCTTGAACGAGGTCAGCGTCAGGTACTGGTCCATCTGAATACGACCGTCCGACAGACGCGTCGTGTCCACTATCGTACGGTCCACTATCTCGATGTCCGGCGCAAGCGTGTTGCCGTATATAGGCATGCTCACTTGTTCGCCCTCGAGGCATACCGCCTGCAGGTGCAGGTCCGTCTGGTCGCCCAGCATGATGGTCGCCGAGTCTATCTGCGCCGATACTATAATACTCAGTAATAATGTCAGTAACATAATGCTCTATCTTTTGAACAATCTCTGTAGCGCCTGCACGAAGTCCTCGTCCGTGCGTATGTCCGTATGACGTGTGCCGGTCTTGGTCAGCAACTCGTCCAGCTGTGCGCTGCGGGACGCCCATGCCGAGGCATATCCGCTGCGCACGCTGCTCAGCGATGTGTCTATCCACAGACGTTCTCCTGTCTCCGCATCGTTCACCTTCAGCAAACCTACATCCGGCAGCAGAGCGTCGTGACGGTCGTAGATACGGATGGCACTCACGTCGTGACGACCGGAGGCTATCAGCAAGGGCTTCTCCATCGCCGTAACCGCAGCGGCCGGCACGATGAAGTCGCTCACCAGGAAGGCGGTGCAACGGCGCTTCTGCGCATTGGTGAAGTACTGCAGCGCCTGACCGATGTCTGTGCCGTGACTCTCCGGCTCAAAACTCAACAACTCCCGGATGATGTGCAGCACGTGGCTCTTGCCCTTCTTGGCCGGGATATATTTCTCTATCCGGTCGCTGAAGAAGATGACGCCCACCTTGTCATTGTTCTCAATCGTCGAGAACGCCAGCGTCGCAGCCACCTGGGCTATCATGTCACGCTTGGTCTGCGTCAGTGTGCCGAAGTTGCGGCTGCCGCTCACATCAACCAGCAGCATCACCGTCAGTTCGCGCTCCTCCTCGAACACCTTGATATAAGGCTTGTTCAGACGGGCGGTCACGTTCCAGTCGATGCTGCGCACATCGTCTCCGGGCTGATACTCGCGCACCTCACTGAACGCCATACCACGACCCTTGAACTGGCTGTGGTACTCGCCCGCGAAGATGTTACGAGACAACCCCCGAGCCTGTATCTCTATCTTCCGAACCCTCTGTAGTAATTCCTCACTTGTCATACATACCAAATGGTAATTGTTATAGTGTGTATATCTTGTTTTAGATTTTTCTTGAGCAGATTTGGTTTTTCTCGTGAGGGAGTTATGCGGGCATAATGACCGAGCGAAAAAATCAAAGATGCCAAGAAAAAACAAAACCGTTATGGAACTTGCACCTTGTTCAATATCTCCGTAATCACATCCTCGGTGGTCATGTTGTTTGCTTCTGCCTCGTAGGTCAAGCCGATACGGTGACGGAGCACATCGTAGCATACCGCACGCACATCCTCCGGCACGACGTAACCGCGACGGTGAATAAACGCATACGCACGGGCTGCCAATGCCAGACTGATGCTCGCACGAGGCGAACCGCCAAACGCTATCATCGGCTTCAACTCCGACAGGTCATACTCCTCCGGCTGACGGGTGGCAAACACGATATCGACGATGTACTTCTCTATCTTCTCGTCCAAATATACCATACGTACCACCTCACGCGCCTTACGGATATCCTCCGTGGACAATATCGGCAGCACCTTCTTCTTCTCGCCGCTGATGTTCTGACGGATAATGGCCTGCTCCTCCTCTTTCTTCGGGTAACCAATCACCACCTTCAGCATGAAACGGTCCGTCTGCGCCTCAGGCAACGGGTATGTGCCCTCCTGCTCAATCGGGTTCTGCGTGGCCAATACCAGGAATGGGTCGCCCAACTTGAACGTCTGCTCACCAATAGTCACCTGACGCTCCTGCATCGCCTCCAGCAACGCCGACTGAACCTTCGCCGGAGCACGGTTAATCTCATCCGCCAAGACGAAGTTGGCAAATATCGGGCCCTGCTTGATGCGGAACTCCTCGCTCTTCTGGCTGTATATCTGGGTACCCAACACGTCCGCAGGCAACAGGTCCGGGGTGAACTGGATACGGCTGAAGTCCGCCTTAATCAGGTCGGACAGTGTCCGTATCGCCAGCGTCTTCGCCAAGCCCGGTACACCCTCTAACAAGATATGACCGTCACTCAACAGACCGATTAACAGACTCTCAACCAGGTGCTTTTGGCCGACAATCACCTGATTCATGCCCAACGTCAGGGCCTCTACAAACGAACTCTCACGCTCTATGCGCTCCTGGAGCTCGCGAATATCTACTGTATTCATTCTATTTGGGATTATGTGTTATTTAGTCAAAAGTCAAAAGTCGAAAGCCGGATTAGTGTCAATTGGTGTCACCCGGGACGCGGGCAGATTGTCTCGGTCACAGACCGCGCCCGCGAGTGCGTCATCAGACGCAGAGTCTCGGTTGCGTCCTGCCACTCTCGACTCCAACTCCTATCTTTTACCCGCAAAATTCGTGCCAAAACCACCCCGACAGAGATTTTCTATAACCGAAACTCATTCCCCTCCCAAACAGCACCCGAACCTGACCCGAACCTGACCCGAACCTGAGGGTAGGAACGCGGTGAATAACAGGCAGATGGATGCATCAGCTCTGTTCCAGCTCTGTTCCAGCTCTGTTTCGCGTTCGGCACCCTCGGACACGGACTGCCGCTTGCGGCATTAAGTCCTCGTCAAGCACCCCATTCGAGCAAAGCTCTCTGGGGACCCCGCGTTAGGCCTCCGCTCTCCGAAAAACAACTTTCGCAAGCTCAAGTTCTTTTTCGGGACCATACGGAGTATGATTGACTATACTAGTAAAACTGGTTGTCTATGGGATGGGAGAAAGGAGCGGGGGATAGAAAAAGGGACGCAGCGCCTCCCGGCGACACGTCCCCGCACAAAAATACAAAATCTTACGAAAAGAAGTTCGTAAGTTATCTTCTCATCAGCCCTCACTCGGTATGCGGCGTTGCTGCCGTCTGCGCATCGCTATCGTTCCACCCAAGGCGATAGAGAGCAGGAGCAAGGGCAACACGGCATCGCCGACGGGCACGTTGCCGCTGTCGTTGGCGGTGTCCACCGTAGGCGTCGGCGGCAAAGAGGGACTTGTCCGCAGGGGACTTTCGGACGCGAGAGCCGGGGCACCCGCGGTGCCGTTAGCGTCGATGGTGGGGTTAGACGAATAAGTACTGCCGGAGCCCATCAGCGTGCCGGTGGAACGGAACGTGGTATTGGGTTGCTGTGTTTCGTAGTTCTGAGCCGTGGCCGATAGCACGAGGGTTGCCCCCAAGAATAGTATCATTAACTTTTTCATTGTTCACAAATTAAGCGGATTACACGAATTTTCTATTTCACTAAAGCCCCCGTAGCGTGATAGAGGCGGCCGTCTCGAATGATATAGAGTACGCCGTTAATCACTTGTTTGCGGGCGCGAGTGCCCTCGTGGACGGTATCTATACTTGTCGGTATGCTGTGTATCGGCGTTCGGCTGATGACAAAGCGTGCCGCGTCATTGCTTTCGTCCGGCGTGAACGTATAGGTATTGCCCTCTGCGATACGAGCAGATTGCTCCGCTATCCTGTCATTGAGGAAGTACCCTTCGCCATCGCCGCTGAAGGAGATGACATAGTTAGCGGCTTGACCCGGGATGAAGCCCACCACTGTCCCTTCCAGATTAGGCGAAGCGAGCACCGTCATCTTGTCATCCGTTTGGGCAACCAACTGACCGGAAAGGCCGTCTCCCTCTATATACCGCGCTTCCCAGCCGTTATCAAAATCATCAGTAAACAGGGCGTCTTCATAGAGACGGAGGCTCGTTTGCCGCTCGCCGTCCGAGACGGTCAGCCCTATCTGCGTCATTTCCTCGGCGGTGTTGCGGCTCGGTGCGCGCAGAGCGGCGGTGCGGTTCGTGGCGTTACCTCGCACGGCATCGTCGTAGCTGATGGATAGGGTGCCTCCGCCGCTGGTGGCGAGGACGGTATAGGCCTGCAGGGCAGGAACGACAGCCGTACCCGCAGTGGCGGTCGGGTAGCCGACCCAATTGCCGTTCTCATAGACATAGACTGTGGACTCCGCATTACCGGTGATGCTCATCTCGGCAATCTTGACGGGTGCCGTCCAGGAGTTGCCGAGCATGTTCATGCCGACGCCGTCGCCGGACGTGTATGCCAGCGTGTGTGCGGCATCGCTTGTGCTGATGAGTGCGCCGCTGATGCTGAAGTCGTGGAGAGAGGTCTGCGTCAGGCCCACGGCCTCGAAGGCGGAGAGGTCGTCGTAATAACTCCGACGTTCCCAGCCGCTGCCTTCGTTCCATACATAGGTGTAGATACCTGCACCTGCAAAACTGTTCTGTACCCCGATGACGCTCACCGGCACGGCGATGAACTGGAAGGCAGAGGTCGAGGAGACTTTGCTGTAGATATTCACGGTAGCCTGCGTTGTGCCGGTCGAGTTGAAGAGCAACGCGCCTTGGTTAGAAGCATCAGAGTTGATGATGAGTTTAGAGGCGTCGGTGTTGGTGATGGCACCGGCTACTTCCAGTGCGCCGGTCGGGTCTATGGTCAGTGACCCGCCGCGGATAGTCACACTCTTGGCTGCCGCCGCACCACTCACCGTGGCATCCGCTGAGATGGTCACGTCATGTTCCGATGTCGGCACGCAAGCCGGCGACCAGTTCGACTCCGTACTCCAGCTGCCTGCCGTGCTGAACGTCAGTGCTACCGGCGTCCAATGGGCGTAGAGACTGACATCATTGTCGTATAACCAGTTAGACGAGGCGTCAAAATACGTGCCGACTTCCTTGGAGAGATTGATGTTTATCACTTTAGTACCTTCAGAGGGCGCTGTGTAGAATCCGGCAAAATCATATCCGGTCCTTGTGGGGGCACTGATGGTATAGGTGTTGCTACCCACTGTTACCGAAGTAGATGTATAGCCGTCTGTTCCGTCGTTTTTGTAGAGTTGGAGGGTGTGTGAATTGCCCTCCCAGTTGGCGTAAATCGTCGGAGCACCGTCATATATCCACTCGCCGGAGGCATTGGTGTAGGAGGCTTTGTCCAACTTCAACGTGCCGTCGGGTTTGGCAATCTGATTGTCACATTTGTCCTTCTCCGCATCATACTCAAGGTAATAGCCCTCCACATGATAACCGGCTTTCGTCGGAGCCGAGGGGGTAAGACTTGTCTCCCCGAATGTCACGCTATAACTGCCATCAGCAGTGCCTGTTGTCTTGTCGATAATGCCGTCATCATAGGTTTTGGGGGTAAAGCTTGCTGTCAGTGTGGTGTTTGCGGTAGGTTTGAAGGTGTTGCTTGCTGTTGCAGCGTCAGAGGTGAAGTCGCCGCCGTTGGAACTGGTCCATGTGTCAAACTGATACCCGGTATTCGGCGTTGCACTAATAGCCACGCCGGTTATAACGCCCACTTCCTGACTGCTGCTCGGCGATGTCGAGCCGTTACCGTCATTGGCAAAGGAGACGGTGTAGGTGATTTCCGAGAAGCGGGCGTAGAGCGTCTTCGCCTCTGTCGGATAATAAATATAATCGGTTAAGTTAGAAACTAACTCTCCCCCTGTGGCTGCTGTGTACCAGCCTTCAAACCGGTAGCCATCGGCTACTGCCCCGACTTGCAGACGCGTAGTGGCTGTGCGGCAGGCGCTGACCGTTGTACTGCTTTCCGATGTTGAGATAGACGGCGTGCGTTGGGTGGTCGTCCCCTGACCGGTCAGTTCGTAGGATGAGATGCTAATCGTGGCTTTCGAGTCAGCCGATATATAACTGCCTCCGGCTGCTTTGACAACGGTATAGAAGGTTTGAGTGTTGTTGAGTTGCAGAGTCGAGGTGTTGTCTTGCCCTGTGTAATCGGCAAAATAATACATATTGGGTTGCTGGCCGCCCTTACCCTTGTTTACACATAAGTAGGCGTTAGCGGCTTCTGTTCCGTTTAAGTCCCAGTTCTTTAATCCTGTATATTCAGAAGCATTTGCAGATATATCACTAATCCATTGGTCATTACCTCCCGAGCGAGAAGACCCTCCGACAACACCCCAACCCATGGCATCAGTCCATGAGTCAGTATTCGTGCCATAGTAGAGTTTTGTGCCGGTTATATTGGTCAGAGTGTAATACTTCTGATGATTAGCATGAGCTGTTACTAATTTTATTTCTGTTTGACTCCACCCAGATGCGTCAAAATACACCTTGGCTCCGTTGCTCATAGTTTTTGTTTCGTATTGAGAACAAATAAAGCTACCATCCCAATCATAAACCCATTTATTAAAATGATTAGCCTTGTTATTGTCGTTATTATTCCAATTCCACATTTCCTTACTATATTTTTGTGTAGAGCCCTCATAAGTTTGAAACTGAAACATTTTTAGCCATCCATTAGAGGTTTCATATGAGGTTACATAAAGCATCTTACCTTCAAAGGTGCATCCTGCTAGAGACATGTCTCCAGAGTACCAACCATCATCGTTATTCCAGTTGTCGCGTTGGACGTTAATTTTGACTGTATATGTATTAGATGTAGGTAACGTAACAGCCACAACCTTTGTTTCATTGCCTTGCATCTGTCCGACGGAGAGGGTGAGGAGGAGAAGGGTGGTGAGGAGGTGGCGCAAGGATATACCAAGGGTATAGCAAGGATATACGTTTTGCCCGTCCCTGTTGTGCTTAACTCCGAACCCTAAGAGGTTCGATAGATGTAGGTGTTTCATAGTGGTGTTTGTATTATTGTGTTTATATTATCTTTGGGGTCGTCGGATGGTATCCGACGCAATGGACACAAAAAAGCGGAATCTGCTTTGCAGTCCCCGCTATATATACAAATAAAAAGCGGGACTTTTGGATTGTGTTCCCGCTATATATATATATACAAATAAAAAGCGGGACTGCAATCTTGCTGTTCCGCTAATCGAGGCTCTGGTATTGCCTTTCACCCAAACAACAACACCGAAGCCCACGCCGTATGTATAATTAGGTACGCGCGCATGGCGCGCACACGTAAATACATACCATGAGCATCTCGTGCTGCAATGTTTCGGGTGAGTGAATTTACCAGATTCCGATTAGCCAAAACACAGCGCTTAAGACGCCTTTTTCAATATGTCCGTATTGCCCTCCCACCCCAGTCGGCGTGGGTTCATACGACAAAACTCCTGTTTTGCACGACAAAGGTACTGCTTTTTTCGGATATATGCAAGAGGGAAGGCAGATTTTTTTATGTAAAGTCGAAAGTCGGGAGTGCGGATTCCGCGAATCTGACGGGAAGTTGAAAGGGACTTTAGGGAAGGATTAGAGGAGTGTGCCGATTAGGAGGCAGAGCATGCCGGCGAGGACGAGGAGGAGGCAGAGGGACTTGAGGCGGATATGGCGGTCGTGGAGGACGATTGCCCCATAGACAAAGGGGATGACCACGCCGCAGCGGCGTGTGGTGGAGATGACGGCAATCAGCGAGTCCGGGTCCGTCAGTGCCAGCAGGTAGAAGAAGTCCGAGAGCACGAGGAAGAGCGATATGCCGAGGATACTATAACGCCAGCGGAGAGGGACATGCTCATGGAAGACACCCGCGCGGGCGGCGGAGGCGGGGGAGGGGGCGTCGAGTGAGACGGAGGAAGCGCCGGAGCGGGCGGCGCGGCGGATGTCGCGGGTGGAGAAGAGATAGACAGGCAGCATCAGGAGAGCCTGATAGAAGGTGTAATAGGCCTGCACGGCGTTGTGGTCGATATGGCGCATGAGGTACTTGTCGTACAGCCCCGACGCTGCGCCGAGGAGCGTGCCCAGCAGAAGTGCCGCCATATAGGCGTTGTTGCGTATATGGAAGCCCTCCTTATGGCCGATGAAGGAGAAGGCAAAGAAGGCCGCCAGGACGAGTGTGACACCGACCCACTGCCACGCGTCCAGCCGTTCGCCGAAGAGGAGCAGTGCGCCGAGCAGCGTCCACATGGGGCGCGTGGCATTGACCGGCGCGACGAGCGTCAGAGGCAGGTGCTTGACAGCCATATAAGCGCAGACCCACGAGGCAAGGACCAGACACGACTTGAGGAGGATAAACAGATGGTCCCGGGCCGAGACCTCCGCCACATAACAGAGCGAGTCCGGACTGAGAATCCCCAGCCGCGAGAGGACGACGAAGGGCAGGAGCAGGCAGGAGGAGCAGAGGACAGAGAGCAGGAGCACACCCGTGACCGAGTTGCCGTCCAAGCTGCGCTTCTTGCTCACATCGTAGCAACCCAGGCACAGAGCAGACAATATGGCGAGGATAATCCACATGCGAAAGGACCGTCCGTTCGTAAAGCGGGTGCAAAATTACCACAAAAAATGCAAATATGCAAGTGGGAGGTGCATTTTTAATAGGAAACGGGAGCGCGTGCGTGCGTAAACGCTCCCCGAATAACGCGTCAATCACGCGTTAATCACGCGACAATCACGCGACAATCACGCGAGAACGGTACAGGTTTTTCTGCGGAGCGGGAGTTGTGCCGGATAATATCCGGCGTAACAAACGAAGCAACTCGGCAAAGCCGATGTCCGGATAATATCCGGCGTAATGGAAGAAAGAACTCGGCAAAGCCGATGCCGGATAATACCGGCGTAACAAACGAAGCAACTCGGCAAAGCCGATGCCGGATAATATCCGGCGTAATGGAAGAAAGAACTCGGCAAAGCCGATGCCGGATAATACTGGCGTAACAAACGAAGAAACTCGGCAAAGCCGATGCCGGATAATATCCGGCGTAACAAACGAAGAAACTCGGCAAAGCCGATGTCCGATGCCATCGGACGTAATACGAAGAATTTTCAAGGAGAGACGATATAATCCGACCCAACAGACGAAAAAGAAGAGCAGAGCGGGAACGGAAAACAACAGTCGGCCTCGCGTGAGCAAGGCCGACTGCAATAGAGAAGAGTGGGGCGATTATTTTATTTCCACAGGTTTGTATTTCGGCACAAGCGCCTTCATTATACACCAACCTATCAAGTATGCCAGACCGCAGAAGCAGAACATGATGAAGTAGCCTGCCGGTTTGCCGGTGAAGCCGAGGAACGAGAATGTCTCGCCTGCGTTCTCGGCATAGGTGAACAGGTTACCTGCCACCTTCTGGATAATCATCGAGCCGATACCTCCGGCCATGGCGCCGATACCCGTAATCGTTGCAATCGTCGATTTGGGGAACATGTCACCGATGGTGGAGAAGAGGTTAGCCGACCATGCCTGGTGTCCGGCACCGGCCAGACCAATCAGGATAGCAGGCCACCAGGCCGAGTGCGCACCGAGCGGCTGCGCCAACAGGGCGCAGAGCGGGAAGAAGGCGAAGATAAGCATCGACAGCATACGTCCTGCGTACGGCTCCATGCCACGCTTCTCCACAAACAGTTTGGGCACATAACCGCCGAAGATAGAGAGGACGGTAACGATAGCATAGAGTGTGAATATCAGCGCCATACCCATACCCGACGAAGCCTTGTATCCGAACTGATTTTGGAAGTACGAAGGAGCCCAGAAGAGGAAGAACCACCACACGCCGTCCGTGAGGAACTTGCCCACGATGAACGACCAAGTCTGGCGGTACTTCAACGCCTTGAGGATACTCAGTTGCTTCTCTTCGACAGCCTCAGCGGGTTTAGCCTCAGCTGCGTCATCCTGGTGGATATACTCAAGTTCCGCCTCGTTCACATGCTTGGACTGCTCGGGTTTGTCGTACATGAACTGCCAGAAGAACATCCATATATAACCCAGCGCACCGATGATGATGAAGGCCATCTCCCAGCCGAACTTGGCTGCCAGAGGCGGGATGGTCAGCGGAGCTGCCAGCGCGCCTACCGAAGCACCGGCGTTGAAGATAGACGTTGCGAAGGCGCGGTCTTTCTTCGGGAAATACTCGGCGGTCACCTTGATGGCAGCGGGGAAGTTACCGGCCTCACCGAGTGCGAGGATGCCGCGGCAGAGGAGGAACAGATAAACCGCCGTCGTAGCGATACCCAGCGCGGCCTGCGAACCGGCCTCCACGGCCTTCATCGCCGCAATCGACTCGAAGCCTTCGATATGCATCGTAGCCCAGCCGCACGCAGCGTGCAAGCACGCACCCGTGGACCAGACGAAGATTGCAATCAGGTAGCCTTTCTTCGTACCCATCCAGTCCACGAACTTGCCGGCGAAGAGGCAGGCGATGGCGTAGAAGATGGAGAAGAGTGACGTGATGGTTCCGTAGTCCGCGTCGGTCCAGTGGAACATCGGTTTGATAAACTCCTCGTAGGTGAGGGAGAGCACCTGGCGGTCGAGGTAGTTGACCGTCGTTGCCACGAACAGCAACGAGCACAACCACCAACGCCAGTTAGTCATCAGTTTTTGTTGTGTACTCATAATTTAAAATTTATTTGCGGCACGCCGCGATTATTTCAAAGCATTCTTTGCACTTGTCGGTCACGTACTTCCAGTCGCCGGCTTTCACCTTGTCGCTCGGGAACAGCTTGGAGCCCATACCTACGCAGTAAACGCCTGCGGCGAACCATTTTTCGAGGTTCTCTTTCTCCGGAGCCACGCCGCCGGTAACCATGATCTTCGACCACGGCATCGGAGCCATCAGACCCTTCACAAGGTTCGGACCAACTACGTCGCCGGGGAAGACCTTTGTGAAGTCGCAGCCTACCTCTTGTGCCGCACCGATCTCGCTCGGTGTGAGGCAACCCGGGCAGTACGTCACGCAACGGCGGTTGCAGACCACCGCGATGTCTTTGTTGAACAGCGGGCCAACTACGAAGTTAGCGCCCAGCTGCAGGTACAAAGCAGCCGTCGGAGCGTCAACGACACTACCGATACCGAGCGCCAGCTCCGGGCACTCAACAGCCACCCATTTGCTCAACTCGCCGAACACTTCATGCGCGAAGTCACCGCGGTTGGTGAACTCGAACGCGCGCACGCCGCCTTCGTAACAAGCCTTGATCACGTTCTTGCAAACTTCTACGTCCTTGTGATAGAACACAGGAACCATCGGTGCGGCAGCAATCTTCGCCATCACCTGAAACTTATCAAACTTTGCCATAAATCTATTTACGATTTAATCATTTACAATTTGGTCATTTAGCGTTGAACACGACCATTCGCATTGCCTCCGGCAAGCGAGAGTACCTCATCCTCCGAAACAAGGTTGTAGTCGCCGTTGATGGTATGTTTCAACGCACTTGCAGCCACTGCGAACTCAAGAGCCTGACCTTGGTTGTCCGGGTACTTGAGCATACCGTGGATCAGACCGCCGGAGAAGCTGTCGCCGCCACCTACGCGGTCGATGATCGGGTTGATCTCGTAACGCTTGCTCTGGTAGAACTCCTTGCCGTCGTAGATCATCGCTTTCCAGCCGTTGAAGGTCGCGCTGAAGCTCTCGCGCAGCGTCGAAACAACGTACTTGAAGCCGAACTCTTTCATCATCTGCTCGAAGATGCCCTTGTAGCCCTCGGCGTTG
>JAFUUE010000089.1 GCA_017483945.1 Paludibacteraceae bacterium
ACCGAGCGACGAGATACCTTTGTTGAGCACCTCCAGCGCTTTCTCGTTCGCCTTGCGCGCGTTGCGGCAGGCGCAGATGTTCTGGCGGATGGCCCACTCGTTGTTAGTACGTGTACCGCGCACGTAGGGGAACTGGCCGGGTGCCGAGACGGTGGTCTTCAGCCCTTTCAGGTCCTCGCGGCGGTAGAAAGGCTGGACGTTGAACCCTTCCGGGGTGCGCCAAACGAGCTTCTTGTCGAAGTCCGCGCCTTTGAGGTCGGCGATAATTTTGTTCTTCCATGTCTCAGCCGAGACCGGCGCAAAATCCGCCAACAGATTCAGTTTGTTTTCTGCCATACGATTGTGTTTTTAGAATAGTTATTGGGTTGTTATTATTGTCCTGATTCATCCGGTTTCACAAAACCGCGCAAAGTTACTGCTTTTTCTTGATATATGCAAGAGAAATTGCAAAAAATCGTTCGACTTTTTGCTTCTTTATCCCATTTCACGGCATTCCGAGCCGTTTTTCCTGTTCCCCACGCCCCCAAAAAAGGAGAAGCACCCGAAAGAGCCTCTCTTTTTCACAAATTCTTGCTCGCATCATACGTCTCAACGCTTTTTGCTTGGATTACCACGCCCAAATCCTCAGCCTCTTTGTCGAGTGCGCAGGTCGTCAGGCCTGCGTCCTTTCTTCCTTCTCCGGCGCCGATTCGCCGCCTTCCTCGTCCAACGGAATTACGCGGGTCCAATTCAAAAATCTTGAATCCCTCTTGCATATATTGAAAAAAAGCACTATCTTTGCACTCGGTTTTGCCTATCGTTCTCGCGTGATTGTCGCGTGATTGACGCGTGATTGACGCGTTATTCGCCTGTCGACACCATAACGATAGTGCTAAAACACAACGAAGAACTAATTATAATTTAACCCTCTTAACAACCGAACGCGTATGTCACAAGCCTCGCTCGAATCTCCGGTAGCCGAACTCCACGGCAAGTACTCCAAAGACGGCACTATCTTCCGCCAGAAAAAGTACCGCTCCGACACAGGCGCAGTCCTCCACGCCTGCGTGCAGGAAGCCTACAAGCCCTCCAATCCGCGCAATTTCAAGAAGACTCCGCCTAAAGGCGCCGAACTTGCCAACATGAACCGCTTTGGCGAGGCGCACCGCCGTGCTCACGCGCTTTTGAACGCCGGCCGCCTCACGCCTGACGAACTCGCCGCCATGCCGGCCGCCGAACGCGAAGCCACCGAGCAACTCCGCGCACAATTCGCTGCTTACCAGGCCCGCTTCGAGCGGCAACTCACCGCCGCCCCCGACCCGCAAGCACCCTTGCTCCCCAAGACCTCGCCCGGCTACATCCACAACCCTGCCAACCCTCAACGCCGCCGTTACTACACCCTCGTCACCTTCCTCCGGGCCATCATCTCCATGGAACTGAAAGCGCAGTAACCGCGTAAACCGCCTTGCGTCTGTTCTTCTTTCGGGATAGTATCCCCTCATTTTGCATGTATATTCCCGCCGCTTTTTATCCATATTCCTAAAAAAAATGCACTTCGCTCTTGCGTATATGCAATTTTTGTTGTACCTTTGTACCCGAATCGGATAATCTATGTCCGTATCTCTCCTTAATCTCACCCTATTTTTTACACCGTTTCTCATACAGAATAGCACCCTGTGGGTGTTTTAGGCAAGCGAGATAATGCGAGAAAACTGACCTGAACCGATTATCATCACGAACGACTAATTACAATCAAGTATGCAATACGACATGAACAAACTCGAGCAGATGACGCTCGAAGAACTGACAGAGGCGGCTAATGCGCTGGGCCTGAAGCCCCGACGTACACACACGCCCAAGATGATTATGTACCAGATTCTGGATGCGCAGGCCGACAAGCGCGCCGCCGATGTGCAGGCACGCGAGGATGCACGGGAAGAACGCCGTGCCGCCGAAGGTGAAGGCAAGCGCAAACGCGAACGGCTGAAGCAGAAGCCGCAGGCACAGAAAATCAACACGGACAACATGAAGAGCGCATCGGTGCTGGCTACTGTAGGCAACGAGCAAGAGCAGGTCGCACAGATGCAGGAGCAACTGGCGCAGAACAACCACAAGGCCAACCGAACGGTTCAGGCCATCGAAGCCCGCAAACCGCTGAGCAACCTGTCCGCATTGGACGCGCCGAGACGCGAGGAAGAGGCCGCTGTAGAGCAGCCCGCCGCCCCCGTCGCAGAAGCCGCAGTGGCCGCACCGGAGGCTGTTGCTGAGCCGCCCAAGAAGAAACGCGGACGCAAGTCGAAAGCCGAGAAAGAACGGGCGGAAGCCGAAGCACGGGCCGCAGCACAAGCCGCTGCTGCCGCACAAGAGAATGCACCCGAACAGGCTGTAGCTGACGCGCTGCCGGGCGAGACGGCCGAAGAGGCTCCTGCCGCCGAAGAGGCCATGCCTGCACAGGATAAACAGGACAAACAACCCAAGCAGAAAGACAACTATGCCGTCAAGGACGTCTATATCGGCGAGAACGTCATCGCGATGGGCACGCTCGAGTGCGCGCCGGACGGCTACGGATTCCTACGTTCGGCGGACTATAACTACCTGTCTTCCCCGGACGATATATACGTGAGCCAGCAGCAGATACGCCAATACGGCCTCAAGCCGGGTGACACCGTGGAGTGCACCATCCGCAGCAACCGCGAGACAGACAAGTATTTCCCCTTGGACAAGGTCATCCGCGTGAACGGTCTCGACCCGGAGGTGGCGCGCCGCCGTACGGCCTTCGAGAACCTGACACCGCTGTTCCCGAACGAGAAATTCACGCTGTGCAAGGGTGACGGCCGGGACCCGCTGTCGGTACGTATCATCGACCTCTTCGCCCCCATCGGCAAAGGTCAGCGCGGACTCATCGTGGCGCAGCCAAAGACCGGTAAGACCGTGCTGCTGAAAGAGATAGCCAATGCCATAGCAGCCAACCACCCCGAGGTATATATGATTGTCCTGCTCATAGACGAGCGTCCCGAGGAGGTGACCGACATGGCGCGAAGCGTCAACGCGGAGGTGATTGCCTCGACGTTTGATGAGCCTGCGGAGAACCATGTGAAGGTAGCCAATATCGTACATGAGAAGGCCAAACGACTGGTCGAATGCGGTCACGACGTGGTGATTCTGCTGGACAGCATCACGCGTCTGGCGCGCGCATATAATACGGTAGCCCCGTCGAGCGGCAAGGTGCTGTCCGGCGGTGTGGAGGCGCAGGCGCTGCATAAGCCCAAGCGCTTCTTCGGCGCAGCGCGTAACATAGAGAACGGCGGCAGCCTGACCATCATCGCCACCGCCCTGACCGAGACCGGCAGCAAGATGGACGACCTCATCTTCGAGGAGTTCAAGGGCACGGGTAACATGGAGCTGCAGCTGGATAGAAAACTCTCGAACAAGCGCATCTTCCCCGCCGTGGATATCCCCGCCAGCAGCACACGCCGCGACGACCTGCTGCTGCCGCAGGATGTGCTGAGCCGCATGTGGCAGATACGCAAGCAACTCAGCGACATGAACGGCTCGGAGGCAATGGAGAAACTGAAGTCGTTCATGGAGCGCACACGCGACAACGACGAGTTCCTGCTCGCCGTGAACGGAGAAAGATAACAACAAACTCTCAACTCTCGACTCTCAAAGGTGAAGATTGCAATTATCAATGGTCCGAACCTGAACCTGTTAGGCAGACGTGACCCGGAGCATTACGGGACAGCAAGCATGGAGCAGGTGCTGACGGCGCTACAACGCCGTCGGCCGGACGTGTATTTCACCTACTACCAGAGCAACCACGAGGGCGACCTGATAGACCGGTTGCAGGCCACGCTCATGCAGGACGAGCAGACACCCTTATATGACGGCATCATACTGAACGCCGGCGGGTACAGTCATACGAGTGTGGCGCTACGCGATGCAGTGGAGCTGTGCACAGTGCCGGTGGTAGAGGTGCACATCAGTAATATCTACGCACGCGAGCCGTTCCGGCGCACCAGCCTGCTGACCGACGTCTGTGCACATAGCATTATCGGGCACGGCACATCCGGGTACGAAGAGGCCGTTGTGTGGATTGAACAATACCTTCGCAATAATAACACATGAAAAGAATCCTCTCCATAGTGCTACTTGGCATCGTCGCAACGACCGGTGTCTATGCCCAATACCGCCTGAGCGGTCAGGTCTTGGACGCCCGAAGCCGCCGGGTGGTGGAGTTCGCCAACGTGACATACACCCGAGCGGGGGACAGCATCCCTATGGGGGGAGGCGTGACTGACTTGGACGGCGAGTTCAGCCTGACGGGAATCGGCAACGGCACCTATGAGGTGCGCGTGTCCTTCCTCGGCTACGTGGACAAGACGCGGCGCGTGACGATACAGGGAGCCGACAAGTCCATCGGCAAGATTTACCTGGAGGAAGACAGCCGTGCGCTACAGGAGGTGGAGGTCGTCGGCCAGGGAAGCACGATGCGCTTTGAGTTAGACAGAAAGGTGTTCTCCGTGGACCAGAACATCGCCTCGGCAGGCGGTAGTGTGACCGATGCGTTAGAGAACATCCCGTCGGTGGATGTGGACCAGGAGGGCAATATCTCGCTCCGCAATAGCGACGGCGTGGAGATTTGGATAAACGGCAAGCCGTCAGGGCTGACCTCGGAGAACCGCGCGCAGATACTGCAGCAGATGCCGGCGGAGAGCATCCAAAATATTGAGTTGATAACCAACCCAAGCGCGAAGTTCTCGCCGGAGGGAACATCGGGTATCATCAACCTGGTACTCAAGAAAGACCGCAAGGCTGGTTATTACGGCAGCGTGACAGCAGGTATCGACTACGCGCTATCGGCACCGTGGACCACTCCTCCCGGGGCGAACATCGGCCTGAATATCAACATGAATAAGGGCATCGTAGATGCCTACTTCAATGCGGGTTACCGCTACCACACGAACAACGGCGGCGTGCTGAACAACCGCTACAACGTGCGGGGCATGGGGGCGCAGGAACTGAGTGACATAGCGCCCGACAGCATCCTGACCCGACTGGAGACTACGGGACAGAACACGCACCAAGGCGGCGGGCTGTTCCTGCGTGGCGGCGTGGACATCCGCATCACCGACCACTCGACGATAGGCATGTCGGGCTTCGGCATCGTAGAGACACGGGACGCCTTGCGCATGTGGGACAACAACAGGACAACCTACCTGATGACCGACTATGCCTCGGGGGACACACTGCGGGACTACAGCCGTCTGCAGACAGGCGGGGGCTGGCACCCGGGCGGCAACGCGATGCTGGACTACCGGCTGGACTACGGGAAGCACAAACTGAGCGTGAGCGGTGCGTATTACAACTTCAGCTTCAACCAAGACAACCTGTACACCCAAGCGGAGGCAGGGCGGGACACGACAGCCCAACAGCAGGTGACCTATAACACGGACCGGAGCGTAGAGGTGAAGGCAGACTATGAGTGGAAGCCGACACAGGCGAGTCGATTGGAGGCCGGATACCAGGGACGCATCGCGTGGCGCAAGACGGAGGCACAGGCGTGGAACGGAAGCAAGCAGGAAGAAGAGCTATACGCCTACTATAATGACTTCCGCACAGACGAACAGACACATGCGCTGTATATCACCTATGGCAACCGTTTCTGGGACAAACTGAGCGTGCAAGCAGGACTGCGAGGGGAACTGTTCAAGCGCCATCTGGAGTCGCTATACAAAGACGGCACAGGAGCATTGCAAGACGCCTATGCGCAGAAGCCGGAGAAGCAGGACACCACCTACTTCCAACTGTATCCGAGCGTGTATATCGGTTATGACTTCGGTCACGGGCATGAGTTGCAACTCAACTACACACGGCGTGTGGACCGTCCCCGAGGAAATCAGTTGAACCCGCGGCAGAACTTCTCGGACTCGACGAACATCTCCATGGGTAACCCCGAACTGACACCGAGTTACAGCAGTAACCTGGAGTTGAACTACCTGAAGACGTGGGAGCGTCATACGCTGAGTGCGGGACTCTTCTGGCGCTACAAGGAGGACATTGTGCAGAACGTGAGCTACGTGGACGGCGCAATCATGCGCAACACCTATATCAATGCGGCGACGCGTCACGAGACGGGTCTGGAGATAGCCGCGAAGAACCGACTGTTCGGGGAGTTGCTGCAGTTGACGACCAGTGTGGACTTGTACTATAACCTGATTGGTGCAAGCACATACGACAACATCCTGAACGGTCGGGAAGTGCATATCGACTTGCCTTCGCAGCAGACGTTTGCGTGGAGCGCGCGCATCAATGCGTCGTTCCTGTTCACAAAGACGTTCTCGGGGCAACTATATGCCGGTTACCGGAGCCCGCGTGTGCTGGCGCAAGGTATGACGACACACAGTTACAATATCGATTTGGGACTACGAAAAACATTCCTGGAGAAGCGTTTGGCATTATCTTTGAATGTACGGGATATATTGGATTCGCGCGCCCGAAGAAGCATCACCTGGGGCGAGGGATTCCGCCAAGAGTCGGAGCGTCGCTGGCACAGCCGGAGCGTGAGCCTGACAGTGACCTACAACTTCGGTAACATGCAGCAACGCAAGCCGCGCATGCCTCAGGGCGACAGCTCATCAATAAGCAGCTACGACGAGGGCGGCGGCGAAGAATAAAGGACTATCCGAGCCGGGATTTATAAGGAGAGACATTGAAGAGACGAGTATTATATATCATCATCTGCCTGCTTCCCATGACAGCAATGGGTCAGCGGTATAACGGCGGTCAGAACAATCCCTACGTGGACGAGAAGCGTGTGCACTTCGGCTTCTCGCTCGGTATGAACCTGATGTCCTTCGGTGTGACGGATTCGGAGGAGGAGATTAACGGAGAGGTCTATCATGCCCGCGTGAGCAACCTGATGCCGGGATTCTCTGTAGGCTTTATCACAGACGTGCGCCTGAGCAGACACTTGAATCTGCGTTGCACTCCGGCTCTGCATTTCGGTTCGCGCACCCTCAGTTATATCGCGGAGTCGGGACATGAAGTGCACGGAAGTTTCGGCAATGGTGACAAGACAGACATGCTGAGTATGCCTATATCCGTACCGCTGTACCTGAAATGGTCCGCCGAGCGGGAGGGGAATTACCGCCCGTACCTCATCGGCGGCGGCGGCGTGAGTTACAACGTGAGCCGTGACCCGGAGCGGCCTGTCTATCTGAAAGGGCTGGACTATTTTGTCGAAGTGGGCTTCGGCACAGACTTGTACCTGGAGTGGTTCAAGTTGTGTCCTGAGATTAAGTACCAGATAGGTTTTGCCAATATACTGACACCGTTGGAGGAGCGTGCGGAGTTGACAGAGCCGGACCAGTTCTATACCCGTGCGTTGCGTCGTCTGACGAGCCAGATGCTGACAATCACCTTCAACTTTGAGTAATGAAAAGGATTCTTCCATATCTGCTTCCGCTGCTGCTATGCATCACCTATCTAACTTCCTGTCAAGAGGATATCATCAGTGAGGACCCGGCGCTGAATCTGTCTTTCTCGCGGGACACGGTGTCTTTCGACACGGTGTTCACGGGTATCGGCAGCGCGACGCAACAGGTGAAAATCTATAATCCGAATCGCAATGCGGTTCGGATTGATTATATCCGTCTGGACAGTGCGCGGTGGTTCCGCATCAACGTGGACGGCGAGAACGACCCTACCCGACTGCGTGACATGGAGTTACGGGGCGGAGACAGTCTGTTCGTCTTCATCGAGGTGCATGTGGAGCCGCAGAACATGAACAGCCCGGTACTGATAGAGGACGCGATACGCATCGGTCTGAACGGTCATAACCAGGCAATCCGACTGGAGGCGTACGGACAGGACGTGCATGTGCTGCGCAGCGCAGGACGCATGATGCGGACAGGCAACTATCGTTTTCAAAACGACAAACCCTACCTGATATACGACACAGTGGTGGTGGAAGGCAAGATGTCTTTTGACCCGGGCAGCAACCTGTATATGCACGACGGGTCGGTGCTTTATGCGCTGGGCAATGTGGATGCGCAGGGGAGTACGGCCTACCCTATCCGTATTCAGGGCGCGCGGCGTGACCGCTTGTTCGACAGTGTGCCTTACCGCTACGCGGCGGGGCAATGGGGCGGGTTCTACCTGGTGAAGGCGGACGGCATGCCGATATATGTGCTTGACCATGTAGAGATTACGAGTGCGAATGTAGGACTGTACTGCATCGGCGACGAAGGCGAGTCACGTCCGCATCTGAGCCTACGGAACTCGCTGATTCATAACCATGCGCTGTACGGACTGGTGCTGCAGAATGTTGATGCAGAGATCATTAATACGGAGATAAGCAATGCAGCGTCGTATTGCGTATATCTGGCGGGCGGAAATCACGAGATAACGCATTCGACCATCGCCTCGTATTTCAACTCGACCAATATCCGCGTGCAATCAACTCCGCGGCAAGATGATGCAGCCCTATATATCAACGACCTGAGCAAGCATATGGTGCCTACTCGCCTGCGTCTGCGCAACAGTATTGTGACAGGAGTGAGACGGAACCAATGGCTGCTGGCGACACCCTTCCCCGAGTATTATCCGGAAGAGGTGTATGGTAACTACCTGAAGACAGACACGTTAGAGATTCCTCATGCGTGGGGCAACGTATATTGGCAGGATGGAGATACAGCCGCCGTGTTCCGCAACGATTTCTATGAGTACAAGGTATATCGGTACTATGATTTCCGCTTAGATTCATTATCTCCCGCCCGCGGGATAGCAGACTCGGTATGCGCATTGTCCTACCCGACGGACCGTATGGGGAACAGCCGCGTAGGGAAAAAGCCCGATGCGGGATGCTATCAATACACGGAATAAAACGTTCAAAAGAATTTTTGTAACTCGCAGATTCTTCGTAAGTAACATACTAATAACCTACTAATCACATACTAATCACATACTATTGATACTGGTTTGAACTATGAAAAGGAACTGGAATATATTGATTTTTAGCCTATTATTTATTTGTTTATTTTGGGCAGTCCCTGTTAACGGTCAGCAGGCGGCAGGCGCGAAGCACGACGTGTATGGTCGTGTGGTGAGCCAATCGGACGGTAAGGCGATAGAGATGAGCACGGTTCGTCTGTTTCAGTATGCGGGCACGGACTCATTGCTGGTGACAGGTGCCCAGACGGACGACGAGGGCTACTACCTGCTGAACGGTGTGGCAGACGGCAGTTACAAGTTGATAGTAAGCTCCGTAGGATACAAAGAGGTCGTTGTCGCAGTGACGGTACGAGGGAAAGACACGGAGTTGGAGCCACTGCGACTGGCGGAGGATGTGCAGGCATTAGCGGAGTTAGACGTGCGCGGTCACGCCGCGGAGATGACAGTCAAAGGCGACACAATCGAGTATAACACCAGTGCTTACAAGACGAACGAGGGGGATGTGGTGGAGGACCTGCTGAAGAAGATGTCGGGCGTAGAGGTGAGTCAAGACGGCACGGTGAAAGTGAACGGAGAGACGGTCACGTCCATCCGCATCGACGGCAAGAAATTCTTCGGGGACGACGTTCAGGCCGCGACGAAGAATATACCTGCGGACATGATAGAGAAGATACAAGTGATTGACGACAAGTCGGATATGGCCAAGTTAACAGGCTTCGAAGACGACGAGACGCAGCGTATCATCAACCTGACGCTGAAGCAGGACAAGAAGCGCGGCCTGTTCGGCAACTTCAACGGCGGCGTAGGTGCGGACATGGTGGCCGACAACGGGCAATGGTTCGGGTATAATCCGCGGTTCATGAGCGAAGACTTCCGGTATAACGCGGGGTTGTTTCTGAACATGCTATTGGATGACAGTCAGACGACTATCATGGGTGGCGGGAACAACACGAACGAGGCCCGGAGCGGTCGCGGACGCAGTACGTTGTCAAACGGCGACAACGGAATCACATGGGCGGAGAACCTGGGCGTCAATACGAACATCGTAGGCAAGAACGGCTGGCTGTACGGCGGCGACGCGCAGATGGGGCACAGCTACACGGACATGCGCACACTGAGCGAGACAGAACAATGGGGCGAGGAGTACCGCTATTTCCGCCGCGACACAAGTGCGCAGACATCGAACATGTGGGATGTGCGCGGGCAGGTAGAGACAGAATGGCAGATAGACAGCATGAATAAGTTGATATTGCAGCCGGAAGTGACGTACTCAAACACGGTGTCAGATAGTTACAAGGACTACAACTACCGCCGCGACGCAGACACGCTGACGCGCGGTGAGCAACTGAACACAAGCCGGTCGCAGAGTGTGGGTGCGAAACTGAAGGTGATATATAACCACAAGTTCCGAAAAGCCGGACGTACGCTGACGCTGAATGCGAACGTCAACTTCACGAGCAGCGACAGCCACTCGCACAACTTCGCGCAGAACGATTTTGTGAGCACATCGAGCCGGGAGGTGATTAACCAATGGACAGACAAGCGCAATCAGGGGGTGACATATGGTTTCAGGCTCTCATACGTGGAGCCGATATGGCGGACAAACCACTTCCTGGAGACAGCAGTACAGTTCTCGCACAACAACCGTCTGTCCAAGAAAGACCAATACAACGACAGCCTGCGCACGGACCGTGATGAAGAGTACTCCAACAGTCTAACGAACAACTACATAAGCGAGATAATCGAAGCCAACTACAAATGGGTGGAGAAGTTGTTTGACCTGACAGTAGGTGTGCGCATCAACCCATCACAAACTCTGTCGGAGACGATGTACGGCGACGGTTCGGTGCTGTTACGGAGCAATAATGTGTGGAACTTCTCGCCGAACGCGTCGTTCAAATACAAGATGGGCAAGAAGAATTTTGTCCGTCTGCGCTACCGCGGTACGAGTACACAGCCGAGTATCGACCAGATAGAGCCGGTGCGGGACAACAGCAACTCGATGAACGAGACGGTGGGCAACCTGAACCTGCTGCCGGAGTTCAAGCATAACATACGACTGATGTACAGCAAGTTCGACGCCAACAGCTTCTCAAGCATGATGGCGGGACTGCAAGGCAACGTGACGAAAGACGCACTGGTGAGCAACAACATATACGACGAGCACGGCAAGCTGTACCAACAGACAGTCAATGCGTCGGGTACGCCGTGGAACGTGCAGGGGGATTTTATGTACAACACCCCGTTTGCGAAGAAGCTGATGCAGTTCAACACACGGACGATCGTATCATATAACCAGCGCGTGTCGTACCTGCAGCGCGAGCAGAGCGCAGCGAGCATCGCACAGATGATTAGCGACGACACATGGATGCTGGGGCAAGAGAGCCGCACGGGGAGTCTGCACGTGGAGGAGGACTTGACGCTACGGCTGACGCATGACATAGTGGATGTGGGCGTTGTGGGCAAGTTCAACTACACGCGGACCACAAACACACTCAGTCAGCAGACCGCGTCGAATGTGATACGATGGAGCGTGACAGGCGATTTGAGCTTCCACCTGCCGAGGAACTGGGACATCAGTACGGACGTGGGCTACACAGACCGCATCGGTTACGGCGAGTCGCTGGGCAACCTGAGCGAGGTGGTGTGGAACGCATCGGTCAGCAAGACATGGACCAACGCGAGTCTGAGTCTGAACCTGCACGACCTGCTGAACCAGAGTCTGGCCATCACGCAGACCATCAGCGAGAACTCTATCAAGTACCAGGCCAACAACTCATTAGGGAGTTATTTCCTAATCACCTTCACATATAAGTTGAACAAGATGGGTGACCTGAAAGCGAGCGGTCGTGCTGCGCGCATGCAGGAGATGATAGAGAACCAAGGGAGTCAGGCTCCCGGCAGCGGAGCAATGCCTCCGACACCACGTGGTGGTGGCGAACCGCCGATGGGTCCACCGCCGGGGATGTTGTAATCCAACCGTTTATTGAAAGAGTCGCGGCAGGAAATCAATGAGATAATGCCGCCAGTTAGTCCAAGTGTGCCCTCCTTCGGACTCGATATAGGTGTAGGGATAGCCCGCAGCATCGAGCAAGGCACGGTAGCGCACATTCTCCCCATAGAGGAAATCGTCAGCTCCGATACTGATATAATAGAGCAGCGGAGCATTGCGGAACTGTGTACGCAGGTCCGACTCGACATTGCGATAGACACGCGGGGAGCGGTTGGTAGAGGGGAAGAGCGTGGCGAAAGATAGTTCCTCACGGCGGATATCTTCGGCGGAGCGTCCTGCATCCGAGCGTATTACGGCGCTGTTATCCCAGGTAGAGAAAGCTGGAGAGAAGAGCCCTACATAGCCGAAGAGACGGTTGTAGAAGTGGGAGATGTGCATGGCATGATAGCCACCCATACTCAGTCCGGCGATGGCGCGTGCCTCGCGTTTGGTGAGGGTGCGATAATGACGCTCCACGTGGGCGATAATCTCCCCGAAATGCTGCTCGAACTCCCCACTGAGACGCGTGTCTCGGTCCGACCACTTGGTGCGTCCGTCGCGGCGCCGGTCGTAATAGACCGGCGAGGCGTCCTGATACCAGTTGCCGTTAGGGAAGACCACAATCATCGGTTTGGCCAGTTTGGCGGCAATCAGGTTGTCGAGGATCTGCGCCGCACGGCCAAGTTCGAGCCAGGCCGTCTCGTCCCCACCGCTGCCGTGCAGCAGGTAGAGGACGGGATAGTAGGTGTTCCCCTTCTCATAGTCCGCAGGCAGATAGACAGACATAGCGCGAGTGCGCTTGCCGTTATCCGCCGGATACCAGACCCGCTCAATGCGTCCATGAGGCACGGAGTTCGCCTGCATTAGGTAGCCCCGTTCACCGGTGATTATGAAATAGTTCGAGAAGAGTCCCATATCCCGCATGACAAACGGGTTAGCCGCATCCGGCATCGACTGCCCGGAGAGGCGGTAATAGTAGCAATACAGGTCCGAGGGCAAGGGCTGCGAGGTGAAGGTCCATGTGCTGTCCTGCCAAGAGAGCGGGTGCTCCACCCCATCCAGAACCAGCATAGGACGGCTGTCTGCGGGGGCGGCGAACGTGAAACGGACACTATTATCAGGGAGGACGGTCAGGGTGTTGCCCGCACAGAGCGACATGGACAGCAGTCCTGCCACAAGGCACAAGAGGAGGTGTTGGTTCTTCATTTAGTTATTTGTCAGGGATTGTATGTCACGTTGTATCTGTCGGCGGAGTTGCTCCAATGAATCGAAACGCGTCTCTGGGCGCAGGAAGCGCAGCAATTCGACTCTCAGGGAGGCGCCGTATAGGTCACCGCTGTAGTCCGGGATATGCAGTTCGAGTGTACGTTCGGAGGCCTCGACGGTCGGGTTCGCTCCGATATTGAGCAGGGCGGGCTTCGTCTCCCCATCGGGCATATGCACCCGGACAGCATAGACGCCATCCGCGGGGATGAGTTTGTCGGCATCCACCTCCATATTGGCCGTCGGAAAGCCGATAGCCCGTCCGATAGCCCGTCCGTGCACCACGCACCCGCGCAGACTGTAGGGGCGCGTCAACATCGCCGCCGCGGCCTCGCAGTCGCCCTGCATGAGGGCACGACGTATCGCGGAAGAGGAGACTGCGCCCTCGGGCGCACGGTCGATAGGCATAAGTTGCACGCCGGCCTGCTGCGCGGCCTGCTCGTAGTCAGCGAAAGAGGTGAGGCGGTCGCTGCCGAAAACGATGGTCGTATCCCATGAGGAGAAGCGTGACACCGCAATGGTCATGGAGGAGCGCGAGGAACTCCGCAGCGGTCATATGACGCACGACGGGGAACTGAAAGCAGAAAATCTCGTCGGGCGACTCGGCGCGCAGCAGGGCTATACGCTCGTCATAGGTCGTGAGGAGAGGCTTGGGGACGCCGCGGAGGAGCGTCTCGGGATGTTGCTCAAAAGTGATGACGGCACTCTGCAAGCCGTGCTCGTGTGCAACCCGACGGAGGACAGACAGCAGATAGCGGTGTCCGGAATGGACGCCATCAAAGAAGCCTATGGTCGCAGCATAACTCATAACATAGTCGAAAGGTGCTTAGAGCACGCCATATCAGCGAGCGTCAACTAAACTGATGCAAAGGTACGAATAATTTTGCATATATGCAATTTTTTCTGTATCTTTGTGCCTAATTATCCCCAATACATATGCAATATAGCGTAGCCCATTTTGAGTATCATTTTGCCGAAGAGTGGCAACAGGCTGTCTTTGAACAACAACTGGCAGACATCGGATTCGACAGTTTCGACGGAGAAGATGCGTATATAGTGAGTCAACAACTGGACCAAGCGGCATTGGAGTCGCTGGCGGACGCCACCGAGGGCGTGAGATTAGTGAGTGTGGAGCGTTGTCCCGACAACGACTGGAACGCCACATGGGAGCAGGAGCATGCGTTGGAAGTGCTGGCCTGCGGTGTGCAGATACGCCCCCGTTGCGCTTTCGGGGCCGGACACCACCAGACGACCCGCATGATGACAGAGGCGCTGCAAGAGGGTGCCGAGGGGAACAGTCCCCTGCTCAACCCACGCGGGAGGCGCGTACTGGACATGGGATGCGGCACAGGCGTGCTCGGCATCACCGCCGCCAAACTGGGTGCCGAGGAGGTGGTGGGCATTGACATTGACGAGAACAGCGTAGCGAACACGCAAGAGAACGCCGCACTCAACAATGTGAATATCACCGTACTGCAAGGCTCTACCCCACCCGTCGCAACAGACGAAGGCGAACGGTTCGACCTCATTATGGCCAATATCCACCGCAACATCCTGCTTGCGCAACTGCCTGCCTATGCGCGACTGCTGCGCAAGGGGGGACAAGTATGGCTGTCGGGGTTCTACGAAGAGGATGCGGAGGTGCTCATTGAGGCCGCACAGCAACTGGGACTACGGCTCGTCAGCCACAGGCATATAGACGAGTGGCAGGCGGTGTTTATGGAAAGCGGGGAGAGATAGTCCAAACAAACGCTTAGGGGGTGAGGAGGATTTTTTGGGTGGAGGAGCCGTGGCGGAGGATATAGACACCGGCAGGGAGGGCGTGCAGGCTCGTGCTGCCGGGGTGTTCGTAGAAGCAACTGCCGGGGTGTTCATAGAAGCAGCCGCAGGGACGTCCATAGAGGTCATAGACGAGATAAGGTCCGGAGGCATCCACTGTCGCTACGCTCTCGGGCGCGTATGGTATATAGGTATATCCTAATCGGTTGTCGAGCCAGTCGATACGGTCAGAAAGAAAGCGCTTGACGTTAGCCACTTCGCCTTGGTAACTGCCCCAGAGGACAGGGTTCTGGTGAACATAAGCATTCATGATGGGCCAGCGGAGGAAGTTAAGACGCTGAGAGGCATCGAGTTGGTCGGCAAGACTGTCTATCCAGAGTTCGAGTTGGTCGGCGGTGATGCCGTGGTGGCGCACCTCATCCCAGATAGTAAGCAGCTGCTGCTGAGCGGCTCCATCACGAATGACGATACGATCCACGAACGCACGCATGTTACCGGCACAACTGCCCCCGCTACGGTAGATATAGTCCGGCTTGTCGTTGATGGGATAGGTGCGGTTATCATTCTCGAAGGCAATGTCAAAATCCCAGACGGGGCCGGTGTAGAGGGTGTCATTGTTGCGGTACTTATACATGTAAGTGCTCCAGTAAGTGTCCGTATTGCCGGACAATTCTCCGACGAGGAAATGGCGGAGGAACGTGTTATAGTCGAGACAGGAGCTGGGGTTCTGCTCCATACGATTGAAACACTGACGGATATAGTCAAACTGCCGAGGCGTAATGGTCTCGTCAGAGGGATGGTGTATGGTGACGGGATTGACTCGGTCGGAATAGAACCAGGAGGTCCCCTCGTAGGCATAGGCGTCCACCTCGATGAGGTAGCCCCCGGTGAGGGCCTCGCCGAGGGTGTCGGCGGGTGTCATCTCCTGCACGGGCACGCGCCCTTCGTGCACCTGGACGCGGTCGCTGAGCTGGTAACAGCCTTTGTATTCGCCATTGAGCAGCACGTCCACGGCCTGTGCATAGGGCGTGTAGGGCATATGCACGAGGCGGCTCAGGTGGTTGGCGAGGAGGTTGCGGAGGAGGGTCTTGTCGCCATAGTTATTGATGAGGTTCCACTTGCGGGCCTTGGTCGAGGTCCCCGGCATGGCCTGCTTCCGGTCGAAGGTGATGCGGTAGGGTTTCTTAGGGAAAGTACGGGAGTAGTTACCGCGTTCGCGGGTGGTGGCGGGCTGGTTGAGCAGGTGCGTCCCATCGCCGGAGATAATCAGCACCTGAGCAGGGATTTCGTGAATCTTGTCGTAAGGGATTTCGCCGTTGAGGGTATGAATGCTGACGGTCGGGAGGTTGGTGAGTTGGTAGAGACGGGTGTCATCGCCTGAGCCGGCATGGCCGTAGAACTCGAGTTCGGCAATGTTACAACGCGCATCATCGGGGCCGACATAACGCACATAGCGGAAGCCGCGGGAGCAGGTGACATCGGCGTAGGATAGTTGGCCGATAGTCCCCTGTTCGTCAATGATATACAGCGGAAGCGCATCCATAAAGTCCTCCCTGTTTGCCCCCTCGAAGACGCCGAGGAGGACACGTTGGGGTCCATGACTGTCCACGCGCGGCGCCCATCCGACGCGAGTGATGACATGCGGAGTCCCGAGGTCAAGGCCGCACCACGTGTAACTACGCTCCCAAGAGGCAAAGCAGGTGTTGAGGTCGCCGTCGAAGGCCATCTCGCGGGTGTTGGCCGTGCGCGACTCGGTGAAAGTGGTGTAATCGACGGTGGCCTCGGTGCCGATGATGAGGCCCGTGAGCTTGCTATCCTGCCCGCGCAGGGGGGCGAGCGAGAGGAGTAACAGGCTGATAATGAAGACGATGCGGACAGGATGGGTGGTCATATGCATTCGTTATAAGCGGTTCATACTAAGGGAGTTACAGGGTCAGCTTCGTTTCAGGTTCGTTCCAGGTTCGTTAGGCGCTACGGAGATGATGCCTCCACCGACGAGGAGTTCGTCCTGATAGAGGACGCAACTCTGGCCGGGTGTGACGCCCCAGACGGGCTCGGCGGTGCGGAGGGTGGCAGTCGTGGAGTGTGAGGTCGCCGTATAACGGCGATTCGCGGGCGCGGTCTGTGACCGAGACAAAGAGCCCGCGTCCCAGGTGGCAGTCGTGGGGGGCGGGGTCGCGTCCCAGGTGGCGAGGATGGGAGCGGAGCGGTAGCGGATACGGGCGAGGATGGGCTGTGAGGGGTCGCCGAAGAAGCGGACATCGCGAAGGGGGATGCGGCAAGTGAGCAGGTCATCATGGCGACCGAGGGTGACGGTGTTGGCATCAGGGTCGATGCGGGTGACATAGGCCGGCTCTCCGAGGGCCACGCCGAGCCCTTTGCGCTGGCCGATGGTGTAGTTGGCATAGCCGCTGTGGCGGCCGAGGACGCGCCCTTCGGCATCGACATAATCCCCCTGCGCAAAAGCGCGTGCGCAGTCGTCGGGCGAGCACTCGCGGGTGAGGAAAGCGCGGTAATCGCCGTCGGGGACGAAGCAGATATCCTGGCTCTCGACCTTCTGACTGAGCCGGACATAGCCCCGCTCGGCGGCCATAGCACGCACCTCGGGCTTGGTGTAAGCACCGAGGGGGAAGAGCGTGCGGCGTAGGTTGTCCTGCGTGAGCATCCAGAGGAAGTAGGTCTGGTCCTTGCGTGTATCAACGGCGGTGCGGAGGAAGAGGCGGGAGTCATGCTCGGCGATGCGTGCATAGTGGCCCGTGGCGATATAGTCGCAGCCGTATTGGTCCGCTACGTCGGTGAGTACGCCCCACTTGATGTGTGAGTTACAGAGGACGCAGGGGTTAGGCGTGCGGCCGTGGAGGTACTCGGAGATGAAGTTGCCGATGACCTCGCGGCGGAAGACGTCGCGGAAGTCCACTATATGATGCGGGAAGCCGAGCCGCTCGGCCATATGCTTGGCCTCCATGATGCTCTCGACGGAGCAGCACCCTTTCTCGCGAGCGAGGCAGGACTCCTTGATGGAGTCGTAGGTGCGGAAAGTGCAGCCGACAAGTTCATAGCCCTGCTCGAGGAGGAGCATGGCGGCGACGGTGGAGTCAATACCGCCGGACATGGCCATCAATACACGTTTGCTCATAGTTTTTTTAGTCGAAAGGTGCGTAGCGCACCCCAAATTATGTGGTTTATCGGGAGAGGAGGTCGTCCAAGCGGTCTTCCTCGTCCTTGAGTTCGCGATAGAGCGCCCAGGCTTTGTCCTTGTCAACGGGCGTGCCGATACCCTCTCTATAGAAGTGCTGAAGCAGTTCGTTGGCGTCCTCGTAGCTGCTGTCGTAGGGGGAGATAGAGGAGTGGTGATAGACATAGTCGGCAAGCCGGAAGGCCTCGGCGGGGTCGGGGTCGATGCCGTTACCGGTCTCATAGCGTTTGGCCATTCGGAGCATGGCCTTATGGTCGCCCTGCTCGACGAGACGGAGACACACGCGTGCCGCCTCGGCAGCAGAGTCGGCGTCGGGTTGTTTATTGAGATAGTTGTAGTACTCATTCAAGCAGTCTTCATCGCCGAGGTCAGCCCCCTTCTTGGCCAGTTCGCGCCAAGGGGCACTTCCCCACTCCTCCAGCGTCAGGAGCATGTTGTAGGCCTGGGGAACACCCTGCTCAGCGGCCTGCCGGAGGAAGTCAGCTGCCTTGTCGTGGTCAGGCTCAAGATAGACAGCGGGCGGGTTGGAGAACTTCTCGTGGACACCATAGCGGAGGAGGCTGCCGACGATATACTGCGCTTCGGCATGTCCGGCCAGAGCATAGGGCAGCGCGGAGTCATAGACATCACGCCGGTTGGAGGCGCAGTCATCGCGTTTGTACCACCAGAACCACCACTTGACGGTCTCGTCGTCCGGCTCGTCGTGGTCGGGTTGGGGCTCGGGGGCGTCATCGTTCTCGAAGAAACCCACGCGGTCGCTATAGAGTCGGAAGAGGGAGTAGGCCATCTGCCCGTAGAGGCGGTCGTAGGGCGAGCCGTCCGGGTCCCAGAAGAGGAGGCAGTAGAAAGCACGGGGGACGAACTTGCCATCTTGCTCCTCTATCTCTTTCTTGCCCTTCATGTAGGCCTGAGCCGTCTCATCGCCGGTGTCGGCGAGGTTGGTGATAGCGGCCAACAACTCCTCATCATCCTGACAGTTATAGGCGACCCAGGCGTAGCGCCGGAGGCACTCGGGGTTGAGGTTGCATGCCCCGTGCCAGATGACGCGGGCGTGAGCCGTGGGGTCGGACATAGTGTCGTCGAGTTGCTGTTCCCAGTCCACGGCGTCGGCGGGTGCCGGGTCTTCGGCGGGTTGTTCGCCGGGGCGAAGGCCGAGTTCTATCTCGCGTTGTGCGTCTTCGTCGCCCATATCCGCTGCCAGCTGTTGGTAGTAGTTTGCCTTCTCGGGGTCATTTCCCCACTCGGCATCCTCCCAATAGAAGGAGAGATAGTGCGCCGACATCGCTTCTCCCGCCTCCACGCCTTGCTCCCAGTATTGGACGGCACGGTCCATGTCCATGTTACATCCTCGTCCCATGGAGAGCATGAATCCCATCTCGGTCATGGCGAGTGCGTAGCCCATATCGGCGGCGTGCTTGTAGTACCGGAGTGCCTCTTTGTCGTCGTTGTCCACGCCGCTTCCGCGGCGGTACATCTCGCCGAGGTAGAAGCAAGAGGTCTTCGCCGCCCACTCGTTGTGGCAGTAAGCTGTCTGGCGGAAGAGTTCGAGCGCCTTGGCGTAGCCCTGCTCGACGCCGTCGCCGATGTAGTACATAGAGCCCAGCATAGTCTTTGCCTCCTGGCGCTCCTGCTCGGCGGAACGGCGGAAGAAGTCGAAGGCGATGGCGGAGTCCGGCTCGAGGAAGTCGTCTTCGCCCGAGAGGTAGGCATAGCCCAACTTACAGAGCGCAGCAGGGTGGTCCTGCTCGGCGGCGAGGCGGTAGTAGTCGATGGCGCGGCGTTTGTCCTCGGGGACTCCGTTCTCGCCAAAGTAGTAGTCCTGTCCGATGCAGAACAGTGCGTCGGGGTTGCCCAACTCGGCGGCACGGAGCCATAGGCGGTGCGCCTCTTCCTTGTCCTCGGGGAGGTCGAGACGCGGGACACCATAGTAGCGGAGGTAGGCCAGATGGTTGAGCGCGACAGCGCTGCCCGCCTCGGCCTCGCGGAGCACTTGGTCATAGTCCTCTGCCGTGAAGATATCCCAGCGGGAGTTGATGGCATCCTTGCCCTCCTCGCGTATGAAGGTGACATAGAGCTCGGAGGAGGCATAGTTGAGGGGGACGGTGCAGAGTTTGGTGGTCCGATTGACCGGGACGAAGACCTCGCGGTCTCCCACGAGGAGGGTGGCGCCGTCGGGGGCGACGGCATGGAGACGGACGGCGGGGAAGCGGTGGGCTATCTCACTGCGCCACCACTTGTTGGGGATGAGCGACAGGAGGGATTGGTGGAGGGTCAGTTCGCTGCAGGCGGCTTCGCCGCTGTAGGACTCGGTGTGGACGATGCCGGGGTCGAAGGCATCGACATCGCTTACGATGCTGAGCTTGGTCCAACCAAGCAGGCCTTGAGGAGTGTTCATAGTGTTTGGGTATAATTAGGGTTTTATGATTTTATGTACCTGCGTACCTGTCACGCGGATATAGAGCCCTGTTGCAGGGCGTGCAACAGGTCGTCCGAGTAGGTCAAAGCAGCGTTCTGCGCCGTCGGCAGCCGAGGGGACTACCAGGGCGGTCGGGTCGTCAGTCTGCTCAATGAGGAAATCATCGAAGCGTGCCTCCACGGGGCCGGCAACAGTGCCGGTATAAGCGAGACAGAGGCTGCTGAGCGTGTCGCCGATGCAGGTAGAGGGGAGGACGACGGACAACTGCTGCCAGTCAGCAGAGGCGGGCTGTGTCTGCGCCCGATAGGTCTGTCCGCTGCGCGTGGTGACGAGCAGTGTGGCTCCGGCTCCGAGGGCGTCCGCCAGCCGATAGGCGCTCACGCGGAGGGGACAGGTGACGGGTATCTTGAGTTCGGCGATACGATAGAGGTAATCCGCCGCCGCAGAGGCTGTGAGCGTCATGCGGGCACTATAGAGGCCGCTATGGGCAGCACCCTGCTCGATGACACAAGAGGCACCGGAGACGCCGGAAGCGCGCACTTGGGCACTATGGTAGAAGCAGGGATCGACGGGGAAAGTGCCGGAACTCTGCGCGACATCGTTGACATAGTTATAGAGGGTCGTGCGCTGCTCAAGGCCGTTGCGATAGTACACCGGGCCGAGCGAATAGGGAACAGGGACGCTGTCGCAGAGGGGGCGCTGCCCTTTGGCGAGGCGTGTTGCCTCACCGGCCAGACGGATATAGAAGTCGGAGGAGAGCCATATGCCATCGGCGGAGGTGGTGAGGAAATAGGCATCGGTGGGCAAGAGTGACCAGTCGGTAGCAGCGGGCAGAAGGGCCGTGCCTTCGTCATACTCGTCGAGCATGGCGAAATAGAGGTTTGTCAAACCGGCCCGACGAGCCGTCTTGGCCTGGTTCCAGAGAAATTCTCCGGCCCGACGCGGGGCCTGGTTGAGTTGTCCGGGGTTCCACGTAGCCCAGCCGAAGCCGGCAAAGACGACGGGCATATAGGCAAGGTTGTGGGACTGACAATAGGTGACATCCTGAGCAAGGAGCTGTTGGAAGTAGTTGTACTCCATGTCATTACTGAAGCGTCCGACCATCCATGGCGAGACCATGTCGTAGCGGAGATAGACCTGCTCGAAGCTCTCCTGATTGGCGGGGTCGGGTTGAGAGGGGCCCTTGGCATCATTGCGGTTCTCGCGCCAATAGGTAGGCACACCGCCAATGACATAACAGCCGCGAGAGCGCAGGAAGTCAATGAGGGCGATGGTCTCTGCCGCGGTGCCGGGGTGGTTATCGGTGAAGCCGGTGCCCCAAATTTGCACCACGGGTTTACCGTTCACCGTGGCATAAGCGGGGGACTCGGTGAGGCGGTAGTTCTGCTCGATGTTATAGACCCAGTCGAAGCGTATGATGTCCGCCCAGGAGTTCTCAAGGCCGTTGGAGGTGATGTCGTAGCAGATATAGAAGATGCGTCCGGTCTGCTCGGCGGCCTGCCGTATGAGGAGGGGCGTGGCGGAGTCGGAGGAGGTGATGCTACGGAGCGAGGCACCGAGGAAGCGCTGTACGGCGACGCCGTCCATCCCGGCCTGCTGCATGAGTTCGAAATGCTTGTTGATGACGCGTGCGGAGCGGGAGGTGAAGAGCCGGGCAGGCTGTCCGTTACCGAGGTCGGCGAAGCCGGTCTGGGCGAGGTCAGCGGGGTCGTAGAAGGAGACATCGGGGTAAATCTCGAAGGTGTGGTTGTAGCGTCGCGGCCAGCGGGTGCCGTCCTGCGCGACGGCGTTGTTGCTCCAATGGACCCAGAAGTCATATTGGCCTCCGGTATCAAACCAGGCCTGGTAACCGGCGACGGACTTGCCGATGAACTCAGAGTAGGCGCTGCCGCCAAGGTGCTGATGAACAGGCTCCAGAAGCGGGTCGAGGACACCGTTGAGTATCTCGATACGGCTGATATAGTTATTGTCACTAATACGGAAGTCGGCCTGCTGGTTCTGGGCATTGCGCAGAGAGGCGTCGCGGACGGCCATGGTGGTAGTCATCCAAGTGAGGGTGTTGGTCTTGTTGACCGTGGCGTCGAGGTAGTCGCCGGTGGTGCCGTTGTACTGGAGTTTGACCTCGCCGGTTCCCTCATCGAAGTATGTTATCTTAAAGATGAGGGTGTTCATGGAGGCAGGGACGGCATTGTCGTCCACGCGGAAATAGCCGTACTTGGTGGCAGGGATATGAATGCAGCGGCGTCCGCCCTTGGTGACGAACTCGGTGTAGGGCTCGTCGTTGGGGTCGTTCTTCATGAAGTGGTACATGTTGGTACCCTGTGCGGACGCGGTGAGGTCCACGGAGGCGACCATGTCGGCGGCGGAGAGGCGCAGTACTGTGAGGCAGCAGAGCAGGGATAGGAGGAGGTGTTTCATACGGCGGGTATATAAGAGGATTGCTAATCGGGGCTTACAGGAGGGTCTCTTTGAGTATCTCGCTGACGGTGGGGTGCGGGAAGATGACCTGACGGAACTCGGGGATGGTATATCCCATCCGGACGGCGAAAGAGGCCGCGCTGACGAACTCGGAGCAGGGATTACCAATCATGTGCACGCCGAGGATGGTGTTGTTGCGGCGGTCGGTGATGATTTTGCAGAGTCCGGTGTCGCCCTCGTTCTCCGCGACAAAGCGTCCGCTATAGGTCATGGGGAGGGTGTGCACTTGGAAGAGGGAGTCCACCCCACCCTCCATGGCGGCGATGCGCTCGTCGCCCTCCATGTCGCAATAGAAGTCGCGCACCTGCTGTTCGGTGAGTCCGACGGAGGCTATCTCGGGGTTGGTATAGACGACAGAGGGTATGGCGTTGTAGGCGATACGCTGGAGAGGGAGTTGGCGGAGCATGCGTCCGACGGCGACCTCTGCCTGGCGCGCGGCGACATGGGCAAGCATGACCTTGCCGGTGACGTCTCCGGCGGCATAGACATTCTTGAGATTCGTGCGCATGAACTCGTCCACCCATATGGCACCGCGTTCGAGCCGCAGGTCCGAGAGGGCTTCGAGGCCTTGGAGGTTAGCACGCCGTCCGACGCAGACGAGTATGCGCTCAGCTTCGATGAGTTCGCCGTCGGTGATGAGGACATCGCCTTCGACCGCTTTGACGCGCGTGTCGGTGAGGATGCGTATGCCGGATTTGCGGTACTTATCGAGGAGGAGAGCGACGATGTCCGGGTCGAGGTTGGGGAGGATAGTAGGCATGGCCTCCACGACGGTGACGGCGACGCCGAGTTCGTGGTAGAGCGTGGCGAACTCCATCCCGATGACGCCGCCTCCGATGATGGCGACAGAGGCGGGCAGTTCCTTGGCCTCGAGGGCCGCGGTCGAGTCCCATACGGCGGGGTTGTCCTTCAGGCCGGGGATAGGCGGCATGAAGTTGGTGCTACCGGTACAGATGAACAGCTGCTCGGCGGTGTATGTCTCGCCGTTGGCAGTGAGGGTGACCTCGCTGTCGGTACGGGCAGTCACTTGCGCGGGCGCGTTGACGATGGTGCATGCCTGCAGGCGGGCGCGTATGCCGGCGACGAGCTTGCGCACCACTTTGGTCTTGCGCTGCTGCATCTTGGCGTAGTCAAAGGCGACATTGTCAGCAGTGACGCCATACTTGGCGGCATTGCGTGCATTGTGGTAGAGTTTGGCGCTATAGAGGAGCGTCTTGGTGGGGATACAGCCGACATTGAGGCATGTACCTCCGAGGGCTGTTTGTTCGAAGAGCAGGACACTGAGTCCGGCCTTTGAGGCCAATTCGGCCGCTGTGTAACCGGCGGGGCCTCCGCCGAGGATAGCAAGATTATACATAGTTGAACGGGTATATTGTCGTTGTTTTTTCGTATTACGGATGTCCCCTGATTCTCCCCTCGACCGTCGGGAACGGTACGGGTCGCGTTCCGAGATCCGTCGGAGATCCGTCGGGGATCCGTCGGGAACGGTACGGGGCGGGCAGGCAATTTTAAGTGATGATTAATGATTAATAATTAATAAAGGAGCACATGACTAAGAGGGACTTTAAGGGGGAGCTTTAGAGGGCTTTAAGGGGGCATCCGGGAATTATTTGGGAGGAGGCGGGGACGGGAGGGCGGCGAAGGCGTGTGAGCGGAAGCCGTCGATGCAGAGGGTGATGGGTTCGTCCAGCCGTACATGGCGTATATAGGGCGTCTCCTCCAGGGCGGGGAGGGCGTTAAGAGCCTCTTCGTCAAAGCAGTCGTCGGGTCGGCCGTAGGGATCGATGTGCATATAGCCGACGTTGAAGGAGGTGAGGTTCTGGAAGAAGTGACTTCCCTGGCTGGGGTCGATGCGGAAATCGGGCAGGCAGCACTCAGCGATAGCTCGCGCTTCGCTGATGTCACTCCATATGACGGGCACTCCGAGGGTCGGTATGGCCGAGCCCCAGCGCCCGTATCCGAGCAAGAGATAGCCGCGCGACTCAGTGCGCATGCGGTTGTTCCACTCGCGGAGGGTGTCGGCCATCTCGCGTGTGTGGAGCACATCGAACGCGTCGCGCCGGAGGTAGATGATGTCGCGCACATCCTCTATGCGTCCGACGCCGAGGGCGCTGTCGGAGAGGAGGAGCGGGCGGGACTGGTCGATGGTGTCCCAGTCCACCTTGGCGTTCAGGCTGTCGGCGGAGATAGGGCGTATCTGGAGGACGCTGAACTGCATGGGTTCGCTGTCCATATTGCAGGCGAACTCTATCTCGACAGGCGTCTTCATCTCGGCCGCCGCCACGTCAAGCAAGTGACGGAGGATGGAAGCGAGAGGGAAGGTGTCGAACTTGAGTATGGGTGCGAAAGAGACGATACGAGGGCCGTCGGGGAAACAGCTATCGACGATGCGCTGGTTGGCATAGTCGAAGGTCGAGGCGACATGGTGGAGACTCGGGAAGCGGTTGCAGTCGGCGATGTCGAGATGCAGGAGGTTGACGGCGTCGTTGATAGACGTGCGGAAGCGATCAGGCTGCAAGTCAAGGGCATACATCTGCTTCTGGGTCTCGCGTAGCGCGAGGTCGGGCGTGGATGTCTGGATGACATGCCGCGGGTAGCGCGGCGAGAAACGCAGGACCGGGTCGCCGTCCACGACGGTCTTTCCCAGTCCGTAGGCGACCTTGACGATGCCTTCCTCGGGTTTCTCGTTGCCGACGGGATAGAAATTGATGCTGCGCGCCACGCCGCTGAAGGTGGGGAACCAGAGCCCCTGCTGCTCGGAGCCGCAGACCTCCTGGAGGACGATGGCCATTTTCTCCTCGGAAATCATGTTGCCTGTGCTGGTGATATAGCCGCGGGCGGAGGCGAGATAGACAGAGGCATAGACCGACTTGAGCGCCTTCTTGAGCAGGCGGAGCTGCTGTTCGGGGTTGTCGGTATGGGGAATCATGTAGGTAGCATAGACGCCCGCAAACGGCTGGTAGTAAGAGTCTTCCAACTTGCTGGAGGAGCGGATAGCCAGCGGGCAGTCCGTGACGCTGACGAAGCATCGCAGGGCCTCGATGAGGTCGTCGGGCAGTCCTGAGGTGACGAACTCCTGGAGTATCTCCTCGTCGCTGAGGTCGCTGTTGATGACATCCTGCAGTCCGTTGTCATGGATAAAGCGGTCGAAGTACTCGGTGGTGATGACCATGGTGCGGGGGACGGTGACGCGGACGTCCTCCCAGCGGTCGTAGAGGTTGTATTTATTGAGGATATGATTGAGGAAAGCCAGTCCGCGTGCTTTTCCTCCGAGCGAACTGGAGCCGACGCGCGAGAACAAGATGGTGTCGTTCCATGTGGCGGGGTCGAAATGTGCGACGACACCTTGCGCCTGGTGGATGCGGTAGTCGTGGATGAAGCGTATGTTCTGTTCGCGCACCTGCTCGACATCGTTCTCGTCGCTGATGATGAGGGGCTCGACAAGGCGTCCGAGGTCGAAGAGTCCGCGTGCGTAGAGCCACTTGGAGAGCTTGTTATTATCCGAGAGCCGACGGAAGTCGCGTGCGGGGAGTTGGGTGATGAGTTCTTCGAGTTGGCGCATATTGCTGGCGCGTGCTATCTCGGCGCCGGTCTTGTGGTGGCGCACGATGAAGTCGCCGAATCCGAACTCATTGCTGATAAAGTCGGAGAGTTCCTGGGTCAGGGTCTTGCTCTTCTTTCGGATAAATCCGACATGCAGTTTCTCGGCGGTGTGGCGCATCTCGCCTTGCGAGGACTGCAGGACGAAGGGCATGGTGGGGTTGTCACGGCGAATGAGGCGGCATAGCTCGACGCCGGCATCCTGCTGCTCGGTCTCGGGAGCGTCGCCCTTATGGACGACAAAGCCGATGTCGCTGATGACGCCGATGATGTTCTCCTTGTACTCGGCGTAGAGTTGCTTGGCCTCGTCGAGGCATGTAGCCAGGAGCACCTTGGGGCGGGCACGTTTGCGCATGAGTTGCTGCTGCTCGTTGAGGGCGTCGCGTATGGCCATGGCGTTCTGCTGGAAGATAAGTCTGTAGAGGACAGGCAGGTAGGTGGAGTAATAACGCACGGAGTCCTCGACGAGGAGGATAGCCCGCACGCCCTCCTCGTGGATGTCGTGGTCGGCATTCATCCGATCCTCGAGCAGCTTGATGATAGCGATGATGAGGTCAGAGGAGCTGTTCCAGCAGAAGTAGTAATCAATCGGCGCCGCCTCGGAGCGGGAGGCGAAAGCGGCGAGTTGGCGCATGACCTTGGTGTATATCTCGCGAGAGAAATTGGTGAGCAGCACGACCGGCGTGCCGGGGATAAGTTCCTTGATTGTCTTGGCAAAGGCGACGACGTCGGTGTTGCCGGAGTTGTACATGGTGATAACCAGGTCGAACGAGTGGCCGTCGCGCACCATCTGCAGGGCTTGCTCGGGCGTCTCGGCGCGTGTGATACGCGGCGGGTTACTCAGGTTGAGTTCCAGATACTCCTGGGCAATCCGGACATCAATACGCCCGTCTTCCTCGAGGGCGAAGTTGTCGTAGTTGTTGCACACGAGGAGTATATGCCGTATGCGGCGGCTCATGAGTTCGGTTTTTCCGTTTCGTTCCATACAGAATAGCAGTTGCGACGCGCTCGCGCGTGACGTGCGCGCAAACATTAGTATAAATAATAGTGCAAATGTACGACAAAAAATCCATATATGCAAACTTTTTCGCACAAAGAGTTGCCGTTTTCGGATTTTTTTAGTACCTTTGTAGCCGTTAAAATAGGATTTAACCAAAACAACGATAACTTATGAAGAAATCTCTCATCCTCCTTCTGTCCCTTTTCGCGATAGCGATACAGGCAAAGGAGTACCCCTACAAGACGGTCGAAGGCGACCCTCTGCAAGCACGTATATACACCCTGGATAACGGGCTGACCGTGTACCTGACGCAGAACAAGGAGAAGCCTGAGATACAGACCTTTATCGCCGTACGGGCAGGCAGTCAGAACGACCCTCTCGAATCGACGGGACTGGCTCATTACCTGGAGCATATCATGTTCAAGGGCACGCGCCAATACGGCACGACCGACTATGAGCGGGAGTTGCCCAACCTGCGGGCAATCGACTCGCTGTACGAGGTGTATGGCAAGACGGTTGACCCCGAGAAGCGCAAGGCTATCTACCACCAGATTGACTCGTTCTCGTACGAGAGTTCGAAGATAGCCATCGCCAACGAGTTCGACAAACTCATCAGCGGCATCGGCGCAACGGGCGTCAACGCCTACACGAGCACAGAGATGACATGCTACCACGAGGTCATCCCCGCGGGCGAGTTGACCCGCTGGGCGATGATTGAGTCGGACCGGTTCCAGCACCTTGTCATCCGCGGCTTTCACACCGAGTTGGAGGCTGTATATGAGGAGTTTAACATGAACTCCACACGCGACAACCGCAAAGTATTCCTGGCCCTTGACCAGGCGCTGTTCCCCGACATCCCCTACCGTCAGCACACGACGCTGGGCACGCAGGAGCACCTGAAGAACCCCAGTCTGGTCAATATCCGCCGCTTCTACGACACGTACTATCGTCCTAACAATGTGGCCGTTTGCCTGTCCGGCGACTTCGAGTTCGACCATGCTATCGCCGTAGTGGACCGCTGGTTCGGCGCATGGGAGCCGCGTCCTATCCCCGCATTCCACAAGCCGGAGCAGGCGGACCTCAAGGCTCCGAAAGACACCACAGTCTATGGCAACGAAGCACCGCAGGTATGGCTCGGGTGGAAACTGCCTGACGTGCGTCACGAAGATATTGATGCACTGGAGATTATGGCAGAGGTACTGCAGAACGGCAAGTGCGGTCTGCTGGACGTGGATGTCAACCAGAAGCAACTGGTGCTCTATGCCGCCAGCGGAATCAACACCGGCAACGACTACTCGATGTTCCTCATGCTGGGCGCCCCCAAAGAGAAGCAGGACCTGGGCGAGGTACGCCGCGTGCTGCTCGCCGAGGCAGACAAACTGAAGAAAGGCGAGTTCTCCGAAGACATGCTCGCCGCTATCATCAAGAACATGAAACGCAACGAGTTGATTGGACTGCAGTCCAACAACAACCGCGTGGATAAATTCATCACGGCACATATCTACCAGATACCCTACGAGGAGATTGTGTCCGAGTTGGACCGCAAATCGCACATCACCAAGGAGGATATCGTCCGCGTGGCTAACCGCTACCTGACAGACAGTTACGTATGCGTGAACAAGGTACAAGGCGAAGACGCCAACCCGCCCAAGGTGGACAAACCCACCATCACGCCCATTGAGATGAACCGCGAGAAGCACTCCGCCTTCTACGAGAAAGTGATGTCCATGGAGTCCGAGCGTCTGGAGCCGCAGTTCCTCGACATGCAGAAAGACCTGAGCGTATCCACCCTGCCCGGGAACATACAACTTCTCTACCGCCAAAACACTGAGAATGAACTGGGCAGCCTGTCCTTCGTCATACGCCGCGGCAACGACCAGGACCTCACGCTGGACCTGGCGGAGTCGATGCTTGACTACTTAGGCACCGCGGGAATGAGCGTGGACGAGTATCAGGCCAAGCTCTACGCCGACGCGGCCGAGGCATGGGTGCACGTCCAGGCCAACGAGACGGAGATAGGCGTATATGGCCTGCAGGAGACCATGCCCGACGCACTGGCGCTGGTCGAGGAACACATCCTCACCGCGAAGCCGGACGAGGAGGTCTATGCCGAGGTGGTGAGCGATATCATCAAGTCGCACGAGGACGCCAAGAGCAACCAGCGTGCCTGCTTCTCGCACCTGCGCGCCTACGCTGAATATGGCAAGAAAGCCGTCACACAGCGCACCCTCACCCCCAAGCAACTGAAGAAAACCGGCGCGGCAGCCTCCCTGGCACACCTGCGCGCCATCCTGCCGGCTATCGAGCGCGTGGAGTACTACGGCCCGCTCAGCGAGGAAGAGGTCAAGAAAATGCTCAGCTCGTCAAAACTGCTGAACCAAGCCGACCCCGCCAAACGCACCGAGCCCAAGCGTATCGTGCCGCAGCAGGTCAGCAAGAGCGAAGTGCTCATCGCCCCCTACGTGGCCAACAACACATACATGATGGCATACGCCAACTGGGGAGAGGTCTATAACCCCAAGGAGCTCGCACTCATCCGCCTGTTCAACGAGTACTTCGACGGCTCGATGGGCGGTATCGTCTTCCAGGAGATGCGTGAGAGTCGCGCACTGTGCTACGGCTCCTCTGCCGGCTATGTCACCCCCTCCTACAAGGGCGATAACAACTCCTTCTTCACCTACGTCCTCACCCAGACCGACAAGCTGGCCGACTGCATCGAGACCTTCGACAGCATATGCAACCACATGCCCCTGTCCGAGGCCGCCTTCGTGAACGCCAAGGAGTCGCTGCTCAAGCAGATAGAGCGTCGCCGCTACGTCCGTTCCGCCCCCATCAGCGCCTACCTCTCCTTCACACGGCTGGGATGGGACCATGACATGTGGCAGGACATCTACAAGGAGGTACAGAACCTCACGCTGGACGATATTGTCCGCTTCCAGAAGGAGCACGTGGCCAACCGCACCTATAAGTATATCATCCTGGCCAATCCCGATGACTTGGACCTCAAGTACCTAAAGACCAAGGGGAAAGTCCGCAGTCTGAAGACCAAGGATATCTTCGTCTATTGATATGCCCAAAGCGCCCGCCATCCTATTGCCCCCGGGCATGCAGCCCCATGCAGCCGGAGAACAACTGCTGCTGCACGTGTGCTGCGCCCCCTGCTCCTCGGCCATCGTGGAGTGGCTGCTGGACAATGGGATACGGCCGGTCATCTACTACTTCAACCCCAACATCTACCCGCTTGAGGAGTACAACATACGCAAGCAGGAGAGCCGGCGGCACGCCTCGAGCCTCGGCATCCGGTGGCTGGACGGCGACTACGACCACGACGCGTGGCGGTGCGCCATACACGGATGCGAGGACGAGCCGGAGCGCGGCGCGCGGTGCGAACTATGCTTCCGCCACCGCCTGCTCGCCGCCGCCCGGATGGCACAGACACTACGCCTCCCCAACTTCACCACCACCCTCGCCTCCTCGAGGTGGAAGAGCTTGGAACAGATAACACGCGCCGGCGAGTGGGCCGCGACACAAGTGACGGATGTCCGCTTCTGGGCTCAGAACTGGCGCAAAGGCGGGCTGCAACAGCGGCGGAACGAACTGCTGCGCGAGTACAACTTCTACAACCAGCGCTACTGCGGATGCGAATTCAGCATGCCCAAAGAGACAGAAACGGCGCACTAATACACAACACACTATGCACCTCAGACACACCACCCTATCCCTCCTCCTGCCGATGACCCTGCTGCTGACCGGCTGCGGGAACGGCAACCAACGCTCACTCGTCTCCGCCACCGGCACTATCTACGAGTGCCTGGTCGTCATTCCCGGCAACGCCCTGAGCAGCGAGAGCCTGGACAAACTGTCAGCCCTCCAACAACGCACAAGCACCGGCGGAGCATACGACGAGCCGATACAGACCTACTACGACATGGTGCGGAGCGTCATGGCCGAACCCATGCCCTGCATGCCCCAGATAGAGCCCTACTTCCAGTGCACACACGTCACCCCGCAGGCCTTCGATAACCTGCTCAAACCCACACGCAACATCCTGCAGGTCGATGTCAATCCGCAGAAATACACCCATACCCAGACACGCTATTTCAACGACGTATGGAGCCACCCGCAGGCCGTATGCCGCATCCAGACACCCGCAATCGACTCGCTCACTGACTATTGGCTGCAGAACGGCGAGCAGATACGCGAGTGGTTCATACGCAGCGAGATGAGCCGACAGGCCTATTTCTACCGCGCCTCAACCGACAAGGAGGCACGCAAAGCCGTGCGCGCGGCCACTGGAGCAGACATGCTCATCCCCGAGGAATACATGCTCATCCAAGACACCATCCTGCGCACACCCGACCCCTGCCATGTCGTCTGGTGCTGCAACAACAAGGGCTCCATGCGACGCGACCTCATCGTGTACGCCTACCCCTACACCAGCGACAGCACTTTCACCCGCACCTTCCTCTGTGATAAACGCGACGAAGTGCTCGGACGACTCGTCACCGCCACCGTCCCCGGCTCGCACATGGGCACCGAGTACCGCGTCTTCCCCCCGCAGATGCGGCCCCTCACCGTGCAGCAGGACGGCTATGCGGCAGAGATACGCGGCCTGTGGAAGATGCTCGACGGCGAGGCCATGGGAGGACCATTCGTCAGCCACACACGGCTCAACTACCAAACGGCACAAGTCGTCACAGCCGAAGTCTTCGTCTTCGCCAGCGGACAAAAGAAACGCAATGCACTCCGGCAGGCCGAAGCTATACTCTACACCATGCAACTGCCGCAGGACAAAATCGGCGACTGACGGGCACAAAAAAGCCTTGTATATGCGGGTCGTCGTTTCGGTAAGTGTTTAGGCTGAACGACTTCCGGACTATATACAAGGCGATATTGTTGCCCGTGCGTACGCAACGCGGCTGTCCTGCGATACAAAAAGATGTGCAAAGGTACATAAATTCTACCGAAAATAGTTCGCAATTCGTACAAAAATATTCTCAAAACGTAAAAAAAACACCCCGCAGGCCGCTATTTTGCAGCATGCGGGGGTATTTTTTCGCGTCAATTTTTCCTATATCTCCCTCAACGCTTTCGCACGGAACTCATGTGGAGTCAGCCCCGTGTGTTCCTTAAACACCCGATAAAACGTCTGCTCGTTCGTGAAACCGCTGGTCGCTACGGCATCCGCTATCGCCTCCTTGGCATGACCATAACGCCGATCCGCCAATATATCTTTCGCATACTCCACGCGGTAACGCCCAATGAACGATGCGAAATTGACGCCATACGCATTGTTTATCAACTGGCTGGCATAGGTTCGGTTCGTGCTGAGCAACCGCGCCACATCCACAATCGTCAGCACCGGATTCAGATACAGCCGTTCATCTTCCATTAGGCGCTCCAAGTGCTCACACAACTGCTTATCGGCTACTGACAACACTTTCCCCGCCTCATCCGCGACATCTTCCTCCATCATCGCCACCTCCGCCTCAACCGTCAACTGGGTGGTCACATATCCCATCCAGAAAAGGAACAGACTGATACTGAGCGAGGGAAGCGTATGCCAATTTGTGTACAGCGACTCCGGACCCAGAACTCCGAAGAGCAGCGCTATCAGAGAGAATACCACAAAGAGCCACAACAGCACTCGTACCATCAGCAAATTATAACTGCGCCCGTCCGAATAGGTGTTATCCAGATACACACGGTACGCGCGCAACATCCGGTAACCACGGATGCCCACATACACCACCATGCCGATAAAGAAAATGCGCTGCACCCAACGGAAATACGGCATCCACTCCGGCGACAGGTAGTAAATCAGCGGATAACCTACCATCACCACCGCCGACGGCACACACATCCATACCACATCCGCGTGACGCAGCGGATGACCCGTCAACTCGCACAGGTACCAGTAGAACATCGGGTACATCAGTAGGTTCATCACACCATACATCGTGCCGAACAACACACTGCGATAACCGATGAAATACACGAAGTGGCACATATACAGCAGCAGCGCCACATAGAAAAACAGTTGCAGTATCAGGTCACGCTTGTCTATCCGCCACTGACTCAGTTGGCGCAGAAACAGATACGAGCCCCAGAACAGGCCCACCATCATCGGCAGCGATATGAACAAGGCGGATACAGTCACGACTCCTCCGTTGCATTACAATATATCCGCACCGCCGACGCCACCATGTGCAGGCACGGCTTACTGCGGTACCACTCGGCATCCGGAGCATTGTCGGAAATGCGAAGAGGTTGTTTCTGACGAAGTTGTAGCAATTCGCTGCATATCAGCGAGCCATTCTCCCTGCGAAAATCCTCCGCCACACGGCGCACCAGCGCGTAGTTTTTCATCTTCTGCGCGTTATCTCCCGCCTCCGTCTGACCGTTCTTCAGGCCCGCCAACACCACCATCGCCGAGCACGCGCCGCAAGTCAGGTGCATCCGACCCATACCGCCCCCGAAGCCCGCTGACACACGCAACGCCGTCTCCTCGTCCATTCCATACAGGTCCGCCAACGCACCGCATACCGCCTGAGCACAATTATAACCGCGCTCCGCAAACAGCTCCGCCGCGTGATGCACACGTGCTTCTATATCTCTCTGTGTCATATGCTTATCTATTTAGTCGCGTGGTAGATGGTTGATATGCCGAATGTCAGCGACTCCGCCGTCGCGTCCCGGAATCCGCACCCCTCCAACCGAGCTAACATCTCCTTCGGACGCGCAAAATCACGCACCGAACGGTAGAAATACCGGAACGCCTCCTTGTCCTTCGTCAGCCACCCGCCTATCGTCGTCATGACATGATTGAAATACATATCATACGCCCACGCTATCAGTCGGTTACTCGGATAACTAAACTCCAGTATCATCAGTCGGCCGCCCGGGCGGAGCACACGCGCCATCTCCCTTAGGCCCTGCTCCAGGTCCGTGAAGTTACGCACGCCGTACGCGCAGGTCACCACGTCGAACACCCCGTCTTCATAAGGCATCTCCAGCGCGCTTCCCTGCCTGAATGTCAGTCTGTCAGCCAGTCCCGCACGCTGCGCCTTAGCCTCCCCCACACGCATCATCTCGGCCGACAGGTCCAGTCCCTCCACCTCCGCCGCGCCGCCACGGCGCAACGCCGCTATCGCTAAGTCGCCCGTGCCCACTGCCACATCCAGCACACGCTGGCCGGACAGCGAACCACGACCTATTGCATGCCGACGCCACAACCGGTCTATACCAAACGATGTCAGGTGGTTAAACAGGTCGTAACGGCGAGCTATCCTATCGAACAAGTGTCCTATATCCATTCTCTCACAGTCGCTTATGCTTGTATAACAACTTCGTCGAGTTGATGTGGAACGGCTCCGGTGCTATCGCGCTGTCCTGCAGCGTCACGTCCATCGCACGCTGACGCCCTTCCTCCACATATTGATGCACAAAACTGTTTAACTCATACGTCAGCAGCGGAGCACCCACGCACGCCTCATGCGCCTGACCCGTCATGCGGTAGATGCAGTACGGATAGCCGTAGTGCGCAAAACGCTTGACCAGCGACGATGAGCCATACCAACCTAACTTGCCGAATTCCACCTTATTATAGGTGACTATCCCGTCCTCCGTCCCGTGAACCATCATCGTCGGAGCGGGCTTGTCGTAGCGCCATTGCACACGTCCCTGCTCCGAATAAACAGCTCCGCTGAAGGACACCACGCCCGCAGGACGCCAACCCGCCGGCAAAACTGACGCGTAATCCAGCCGGTTACAACGCCCGTAGTCCGTCATCAGCGCCGTGATTGCGCCTGCCGACGAGCCTTCCAGGATAATCTTGTCACCGTCTATCCCCAACTCCTCCGCATGACCGACCAGCCACGCCACGGCCGCGCAACAGTCCTCCGCCGCCATGTATATGCAATGAACCAGTGTCTCCACGCGTATCTTCTTCATCTCTATCCCTTTTAATCCCAGGCGGTAATCAATCGCCACGGCCGTATAACCCATGTCCGCCAACTGCGCGCACCATGCGCTGTCCCATGCGTTCTGCCGGTAGCCCATCAGGTAGCCCCCGCCGAACACATGCACCACCGTATAACCATTCGCCGTCTCAGGCCGATACACATCCAATCGGAGCGTCGTGTCGCGCTCAGCATACGCATATGTCTCACGCGCCGATAGCGACAACAAACTGCATAGAAATATACCTATCAAAAACAAACGTCTCATCATGTATCTGATTTTATCCATGCAAAGGTACAACTTTTTTTGCACATGTACAAAAAAATGAGTAATTTTGCAACATGTACACCAATATAACCCCCTATCAAGCCACACATTGCACCCATCGAAAGCCCGTTGTAATCTTTAGTGATTCTTTAGTGATTCTTAGGTTATTCATAGGTGATTAGTAGGTGATTAGTAGGTGATTAGTAGGTTATATGCGGACAAAGTCCGAATAACAACCACAAATATACGCATTTACCATGTTCCTCTACCCGCATTATTATACCCCCGCCCCCGAGGCGCAACAGGCCGCACGCCGCCTTATGCAGTATGTCCGTCAGTACATGGACACCCACCCCGACAGCGAACTCCACCGCCGTGGCAAGATGTTCGGCGTCCTCCTCTGCACCGACGGCACCGTCCTCTGGGCCTTCTCCGCCCTACTCGACGGCCATGACCGACTCCCCGGATTCGTCCCGCCCGCCTATGGCGATGCGGCACCCATGCCCGTCGGACATGACGCCGAAGAGAGCCGCGAACTCCAGCGACAATGGTTCGCACGCTACCGGCTGCTCAACGCACGCGGAGAAGAGCGCGACCTCCTCTCTATCTTCGCCGACCGAAAGCCGCTCCTCACGCCCGAGCAGTATTTCTCTTCGCAGAAACATGCTGTCCAACAGTCTGATGCACAGCCTCTACCGCCCGCAGGAGCAGGCGACTGCTGCGCCCCCAAACTGCTCCAGGAGGCCTATCGACGCGCACTCACGCCCCTGTCCATGGCCGAGTTCTGGATGGGAGCCGCCCCGCGCGACGAGGTCCGCTTCGAGGGACATTTCTACCCCGCATGCCTCTCCAAGTGCCGCCCTATCCTGCAGCACATGCTCCTCGGGCTGGACGTGCAGCCAGACCCCCTGCTCGCACACGACCGGCATCTCGCCGACGACGTACGTATCCTATTCGAAGACTCCCTTCTCCTCGCCGCCGACAAGCCCGCAGGACTGCTCACCGTCGCCGGACGCGACGGCCAATACAACCTCACCGACCATCTCCGCGCCATCCGGCCCGACACCCTCCTCATGCCCGTCCACCGGCTCGACATGGACACAAGCGGCATCGTCCTCTTTGCCAAGATCGAAGATGCCTACCGCGCCATGCAGCAGCTCTTCGTCTCCCACCGCGTGGAGAAAGTCTATCGCGCTGTTCTGCAGCCGCCTGCGTCCGACTCCCCCGCCGCCGCACTCCCTGCGCAAGGCCTTCTCTCACTGCCTCTACGCCCCGACCCTACCGACCGACCGCGCCAACTCGTGGACACCATCCACGGCAAACGGGCCGTCACCCGCTATACACTCGACGGACCACACCCGCTCGGCATAGCTGCCACCTTCCGCCCCGAGACAGGCCGCACCCACCAGCTCCGCGTACACGCCGCCCACCCCGACGGACTCGCCATGCCTATCATCGGCGACCGGCTCTACGGCACATGCCCCGCACCGCGCCTCATGCTCCATGCCGCCTCACTCTCTTTCACCCATCCCTTCACCCTCCGACCCATCCGCATCGAGGCCCCATGCCCCTTCTAATCGCACAAAAAAGCGCGACAACACTTGCATATCTCGCCAAAAAGCAGTACCTTTGTACCCAAACGAGCACAATCTTTTCCCTGCATGACACAACAACCCATCGCCCAATCCGGCAGCAACCGCCGTTACATACGCGAGGCCACCCCGCAAGGCACCACGCAGATACGCGTCATCGGCACATCCCTCGCGGAGAACCGGGCCTTCTGCTACCTCAGCGACCACTTTCGCGCACGCGGAATCAACGTCCCGCAAGTCACTTGGATAAGCCCAGACGGCATGTCCTATCTCCAGGAGGACCTCGGTGACTCCCTGCTCTTCGACCGCATCCGTAACGGACGCGAGACCGGGGTCTTCTCCCCCGAAGAGCAGCAACTGCTCACGCGCACCCTCAGCGACCTCGCACAACTGCAGGTCCTCGGCGCGCAAGACCTCGACTGGTCACGCTGCTACCCCGTGCCCGCCATGGACCGGAGGAGCATCCTCTGGGACCTCAACTACTGGAAATACTGCTTCCTCAAATATACCCATATCGACTTCGACGAGTGCGCACTCGAGGACGACTTCGACCGCCTCGCCGACTATATCCTCTCCCTCCCCGCCGAGACTTTCCTCTACCGGGATTTCCAGAGCCGCAATGTCATGGTGCGCGACACGCCTGACGGCCCGCAACCCTGGTTCATCGACTTTCAGGGAGGCCGCCGAGGTCCCTTCTACTACGACCTCGCCTCCTTCCTCTGGCAGGCGACAGCGCATTACCCCGACGACCTGCGTGAGCGGCTCCTCGATGCCTACTACGAACGCATGCGCCTCCTCCGCCCGGACTTGCTCCCCGCACGCCCGGATTTCCGTCGCTGCCTGCAGCATGTCGTCCTCTTCCGCACACTGCAGGTCCTCGGTGCCTACGGCTTCCGCGGATGGGGCGAACGCAAACAGCACTTCCTGCGCTCCATTCCGCCCGCCCTCGCCAACCTGCGCAACCTCTTCGGCGGCCCCCTCTCACTCGCCGCCGACTACCCTGCTCTCGCCGACCTGAGTGCCGTCCTGAGCACTATTCCCGCCGCACAAACCGACGCCTCCGACGCCGCGCCCGAAGCATCAGCCGCTGCGCCTGCCACACCGGCTGTCGCCTCCGACATCCCCGACGACGCACTGACCGTCACCATCTACTCCTTCTCCTTCAAGCGAGGCATACCCGAAGACCCAAGCGGCAACGGAGGAGGCTACGTCTTCGACTGCCGTAGCACCCACAACCCCGGCAAGTACGACCGATACAAGTCCCTCACATGACTCGACCAACCCGTCATCAATTTCCTGCTCGAAGACGGCGAGATAACCGCCTTCCTCGATAGCGTCTGGCGACTCACCGACCACCATGTCGGGCGCTTCCTCGAACGCCGCTTCACCCACCTCCGGATAGCCTTCGGCTGCACCGGAGGACAGCACCGCTCCGTCTATTGCGCCGAGGCCACAGCCCGCCATCTGCACGAGCAGTTCGGCGTACGCATCCGACTCATACACCGCGAACAACACATAGAAAGAACCATCGAATGAAAGCTATGATCTTCGCCGCAGGCCTCGGCACGCGCCTGCGACCCATCACCGACACACTGCCTAAAGCCCTCCTCCCCATAGCCGGCAAGACCCTGCTGGAGTGGCAGATTGACACCCTCCGCCAGGCCGGCATCAGCGACATCGTCATCAATGTTCACCATCTGGCGGACCAGATTCGCCGCTTCCTCATCGACCACGAGAACTTCGGTTGCAATATCCTCATCAGTGACGAGACTGCCCAACTGCTTGAGACCGGTGGCGGCCTGCGCCGAGCTGCCGCGCTGCTCGGCTACCGGGAGCCTATCCTCGCCATGAACGTGGACATCCTCAGCACTATCAACCTGCACCGACTCATCGCCGCACACCGGCTGGACACCATGGCGACGCTGGTCGTCAGCCGGCGGGACACACAGCGATACCTCCTCTTCGACGAGCACAACAACCTCTGCGGATGGAACAATATCGCCACCGGCGAACTACGCCCCGCGGACAGAGCCGGACAACTCAGCGACCGACTCAGCGACGGCACCCTCCGGCGGCTCGCCTTCTCCGGCATGCACATCATCTCGCCCGAGCTCTTCCAACTGATGCAGACATGGCCCGAACGCTTCCCCATCATTGACTTCTACCTCACCATCTGCCGTCAGTACGAGATAAAAGCCTATATCCCGCAGAACTACCGCATGATGGATATCGGCAAAATAGAACATCTGCGCGAGGCCGAAGCCTTCGCGCAGACGCTCTAATCGAATATCTTACAGAGTTATAGACCCTTCTTCTACAGGTACATATTCAATGCATGGTGCAGGCACGTGACGCGGCATGAACCGCTGAAGTGGCTCACTATCCCGTCCGCCTCTATGCGCAGATGCGCATCGTCCGCCACTTGTACCTCCACCTCTTGCCCCGTGAACGAGTGGATGAAGTCCATCTCTAACAGCCGCCCGTCGAATAGTCTCGGTATAGCCTTGCGCACTTGGGACAATGTCGGACGATTGGCGCACATCGCGTGGAACACGCCGTCCGACGGGTCCGCCTGCGGATTCTGGCGTATTCCCCCGCCCGAGAACGGACCGTTCCCGATATTCATGGTGAACATCGCGCTGTCCGTAACCGTCTGACCGTCTGCACTGATACGTGCCGCTATCGGCTGCTGGTGCCGCAGCGACATCAGCAGGGCGATGAAGTAGTTGAGCGCATGGCTGCCCATATAGTATTTGAGAACCTCTGCCCGCGCGCAACACATCGAGTCCACACCGAAGCCCACCGAGTTGATGAAGTAGCGCCGATGCGCCTCCCCGTTGCGCAGGTAGGTCACACAGCCGACATCTATCGGATGCGCCTCCCCGTCCAGAAAACGCGCTATCGCCTTCTCACCGTCCCGCGTCAGTTGCCAGTAACGACCCCAGTCGTTGCCCGTCCCGCACGGTATCAGCCCCAACGACACACAACGCCGCTGCTCCTCCGGCACGCGGGCCGTCATCACGCCGTTGACCGCCTCCGACAACGTGCCGTCTCCGCCTACCACCAGCACACACTCGCTGCCGGCCTCCACAGCCTGCCGGGCTAACTCGATGGCATGACCCGCATACTGCGTCGCCACCACCCGGTACCGTATCCCGCGCGACTCCAGTGCCGCCGCCAGCGCACGCTGCTGCTTGCGGTATCTGCGCTTGCCCGAAGTCGGATTGGTCAGCACCGTCAGCACGCTGCCTTCCTTATATAATATGCCGCTTTTCATGCTCTTTTTCACTTTTCTTTACGCACTTCCGCACGACTCATAAAACAAGGGCACCGCGCGCTGCGCAGTGCCCTCTGATATCTCGGAACGATTACGCGAAGAATTCTTTCACCTTATCGTTCTCTACTATCTCTTCCTGGAAGATGAAAGCGCCCGTCTTCGGCGACTTGACCATCTTGATACATTTGGTATGGTTACGTCCGGAGTTACCTGTTTGGAGCGTAGCGACGGCTTTCTTTGCCATAGTGTTTCTGTGTCTAAAGGGTTAATTACTTGATCTCTTTGTGGATGGTATAACGCTTCAGTATCGGGTTATACTTCTTCAACTCCAGACGATCGGGAGTGTTCTTGCGGTTTTTGGTCGTGATGTAACGAGACGTACCGGGCATACCGCTGGCCTTATGTTCCGTGCACTCCAATATGACTTGCACACGTGCTTCTTTGTTTTTCTTTGCCATTGTTGTGTCCTTTCCTCATTAAGCGTTGTTGTTCATGACCTCGTCGGAAAGCAGGACGTTGTTCCATCCTAACTTCAGGTAACCCTTCTCAGCTGCCTGCTTGATGGCGGCATCCAGACCGATCTTGTTAATTGTACGGAGACCCGCTGCACTCACGTTCAGCCAGATCCAGCAATCCTGTTCTACCCAGTAGAACTTCTTGTGGAACAAGTTCACATCGAACGTGCGCTTCGTATGGCGCTTCGAATGCGAGACATTGCATCCACGCAAGGCTTTCTTGCCTGTAATTTGACAAATCTTTGACATTTTAGTATATATTTTATTATTTATTTTCAGCCGATTGCGCGAATGCTAACCCACATATCCTACGACACCAAAAGGCTCTAATGAGCCCATTTCACGCGAAAAATCATGCAAAGGTACGAAAAAAAAATGGATTACGCAAATATTTTTTACTTTTTTACGCTTTTTCTTACTTTTTATGACTGTTTATGGCATATTCAGGGATAAAGACACGGATAATCAAGACCCTAATCCAACTTCAGCACGGCCAGGAAAGCTTTCTGGGGAACTTCGACATTTCCTATCTGTTTCATGCGCTTCTTGCCACGCTTCTGCTTCTCCAGCAACTTGCGCTTGCGGCTCACGTCGCCGCCGTAGCACTTGGCCAGCACGTCCTTGCGCACCTGCTTGACCGTCTCGCGGGCAATAATCTTCGCGCCGATAGCCGCCTGTATCGCGATGTCGAACTGCTGACGGGGCAGCAACTCCTTCAGTTTCTCGCACATACGACGCCCGAAATCCACGGCATTGCTCCGGTGCGTCAGGGTGCTCAGCGCGTCCACCTGCTCCCCGTTGAGCAGAATATCCAGCTTCACCAGGTCCGACTGACGGAAGCCGTTCGGGTGGTAGTCGAACGATGCATACCCTTTCGATATGGACTTCAGTTTGTCGTAGAAGTCAATGACTATCTCGCCCAGCGGCAGGTCGAAGTACAGCTCGATACGGTTGCCGCTGATATACTCCTGTTTGATGAGCTCGCCGCGCTTGCCCAGACACAGGGTCATGATAGGGCCGATATAGTTGCTGGTCGTGATGATGCTGGCGCGGATGAACGGCTCCTCGATATGGTCGATGAGTGTCAGGTCCGGCATACCGGCGGGGTTATGCACCTCATGCTCCACGCCGTCCTTGGTGAAGACGCGGTACGACACGTTCGGCACCGTCGTGATGACGTCCATATCGAACGCACGGTCAAGCCGTTCCTGGATAATCTCCATATGCAGCAGCCCCAGGAATCCGCAGCGGAAACCGAAGCCTAACGCCACCGACGACTCCGGTGTGAAGGTCAGACTCGCATCGTTCAACTGCAGTTTCTCCAGACTCGCGCGCAGGTCCTCATAGTCCTCTGCCTCAATCGGATAGACGCCCGCGAACACCATCGGCTTCACTTCCTCGAAGCCCGCGATGGCCTTGTCGCACGGACACGCCACATGTGTAATCGTGTCGCCCACCTTCACCTCGCTGCTCGTCTTGATGCCCGAGATGATATAGCCCACATTGCCTGCACTTATCTCCTGCGTGGGCTGCATATCCAGCTTGAGCACGCCTATCTCGTCCGCGTCGTACTCCTTTCCTGTTTTGAAGAAGCGCACGCGGTCGCCCGCACGCATAGTGCCGTTCACCACTTTATAGTAGCCGATGATGCCGCGGAACGAGTTGAACACCGAGTCGAACACCAGGCACTGCAGCGGCGCATCCGGGTCGCCCTGCGGAGCAGGCACACGCTCCACTATTGCGTCCAGTATAGCCGCCACGCCATCGCCCGTCTTGGCCGAGCAGCGCAGTATATCCTCGCGCTTGCAGCCTAACAGGTCGATAATCTCATCCTCCACCATGTCAGGCATCGCGCTCTCCATGTCGCACTTGTTCATCACCGGGATAATCTCCAGGTCATGCTCCAGCGCCATGTACAGGTTACTGATGGTCTGCGCCTGCACACCCTGACTCGCATCCACGACCAACAGCGCCCCTTCGCATGCCGCGATACTGCGGCTCACCTCGTAGCTGAAGTCCACGTGCCCCGGAGTATCTATCAAGTTCAGCGTGTACTCCTCCTGCTTTTGACTTTCGACTTTCGACTTTCGACTATACTTCATCTGTATCGCATGGCTCTTTATCGTGATACCCCGCTCTTTCTCCAGGTCCATGTCGTCCAGCACTTGGTTCTCCATGTCGCGTTTGTCCACGGTTCCCGTCATCTCTAACATGCGGTCGGCCAGCGTCGATTTGCCGTGGTCGATATGCGCTATGATGCAAAAATTACGTATATTCTTCATCTTTCTGCAGATTATTCCAACATAATTACGCTGCAAAGGTACAAATAAATTTGCAGATATACAAAAAAAGTCGTAACTTTGTGCCGCTTTTTGTGCGTTTACCTACAAATAGGAACGCCTAAGAACTAATAACCATGCAACAAGTAGTAATACGATTCTGCGGCGATTCAGGCGACGGCATGCAGCTGACTGGCAACCTCTTCAGCTCCCTCTCCGCCCTGCTCGGCGACGAAATCTCCACCCTGCCCGACTACCCCGCCGAGATACGTGCGCCACAAGGCACCCTCGGAGGTGTCAGCGGCTTCCAACTCAACCTCGGACGGGACGTCTATACTCCCGGCGATAAGGCCGACGTCATCGTCGCCATGAACGCAGCGGCACTCAAAGTGTGCACGCTCGGCAGTAAATTCAACCATCCCGGCGCCGTCTTCAACACACGCGACGCACTCTACAAACCCGACGCCATCATCATCGTGGACACCGACAGCCTGGCTCCAAAAGACCTCGAGAAAGCGCTGTACACCACCGACAATCCCTTCACCGAACTCGCCATTCCCGAGTCCGTGCAGGTCATCCCCGTCGCGCTCACCACGCTCACTAAGGCCGCGCTCGCCGACTCAGGACTGGACAACAAGGCCATGCTCAAGTCCCGCAACATGTTCGCGCTCGGACTCGTATGCTGGCTCTTCGACAGACCCATCGACCGCGCCATACACTTCCTCGAAGGCAAGTTCGCCAAGAAACCCACACTCATCGAACCGAATACCAAGGTCCTCGTGGACGGATACAACTACGGACAGAACCTCGCCCTCAATATCCGGCAAATCGTCGTGGACCACACCCGTACCGTTCCCGACGGATCCCCGACGGATCTCCGACGGATCTCCGACGGCACACCGACGGCACACCGACGGCTGGCCGACGGCAGAGAGGAGGCAAACCCGTACCCCGGCCGACGGTCGGCCGACGGTCGACCGACGGTCAACACTACTCCCGACGTACCCGCCGAACGACCCTACACATCTATCGCGGGCAATAAAGCGACCGCCTGGGGCTTGATTGCCGCGGCCGAGAAAGCAGGCAAACGCCTCTTCCTCGGTTCCTACCCCATCACCCCCGCAACGGACATCATGCACGAACTGGCGGCGCGCAAGGACATGGGCGTCATGGTCGTGCAGGCCGAAGATGAAATCAGCGGCGTCTGCACCGCCATCGGAGCCGCCTTCGCAGGCGACCTCGCCTGCACCAGCACCTCTGGTCCCGGCCTCTCACTCAAGTCCGAAGCCATCGGACTCGCCGTCATGGCCGAACTGCCGCTCGTCGTCATTGACGTACAACGCGGCGGACCCTCTACGGGACTGCCCACCAAGACCGAACAGACAGACCTCATGCAGGCCGTTTACGGACGCAACGGCGAGTGTCCCGCCGTCGTCATCGCGGCCTCCACACCCGCCAACTGCTTCGACTACGCCTACCGCGCCGCACAGATAGCGCTCGAGAACATGACGCCCGTCATTCTGCTCACCGACACCTATCTGGCTAACGGCACATCCCTCTGGCAGATTCCTCGGCTGGCCGACCTGCGCGACATCCGTCCGCAAGGCGCGCCCGACGCACTCGCCGGACGGTTCAACCCCGCCCTGCGCGACCCCGACACGCTCGTCCGCTACTTCGCACCCGCCGGACGAGAGGGCTTCCAACACCGTAACATCGGACTCGAACGCGACGCCGAACGCGGCACTATCTCCACCAACCCCGAGAACCACGAGCAGATGGTGCGCACACGTCAGGCCAAAATAGACCGCCTCGCCGAACGGCTCCCCCGACTGACCGTCGAGGGCAACACCGACAGCGACACACTCCTCGTCGGATGGGGCTCCACCTACGGACACCTCCGCGCCGCAGCCGAAGCGCTCCATTGCGCGCACGCACATTTCAACTATATTAACCCCCTACCCGCGAACACGGCCCAAGTCCTCGCACAATACCGGCGCATCGTCGTCTGCGAACTCAATACCGGCCAGTTCGCCGCACTCCTCCGAAGCCGGATAGAAGGCCTGCACATCGAACAATACAACGAGATTCAGGGCCAACCCTTCGCCGTTGAACGTATAATAGACTTTGTCAAACCATGACACCACAAGACTTCAAATCAGACCAATACGTGCGCTTCTGCCCCGGCTGCGGTGACCACGCTATCTGCATGGCGCTCCAGAAAGCCATGGCCGAGATTGGCATACCGCCCCATCAGACCGTCGTCATCTCCGGCATCGGATGTTCCTCGCGCATGCCGCACTACCTCAACACCTACGGCTTCAACACCATACACGGACGAGGAGCCGCTATCGCCACCGGCGTGAAGACCTCGCACCCCGAACTGACCGTATGGCAGATGACCGGAGACGGAGACTGCCTCGCCATCGGAGGCAACCATTTCATACACTCCCTCCGGCGCAACGTGGACCTCAACATCTGCCTCTTCAACAACCGTATCTACGGACTGACCAAGGGTCAGTATTCGCCCACCTCGCCCAAGGGCTTCGTGAGCAAGTCCTCTCCCTTTGGTACCGTGGAACGCCCCTTTATCCCCGCCGAACTCGTCATGGGCGCACGGGGCACATTCTTCGCACGCACGCTTGATGTGGACATGCCCACCACGGTCAACTGCCTCGTCGAGGCGCAGCGCCACAAGGGCGCCAGCGTCGTTGAGTGCCTCGTCAACTGCGTCATCTTCAACAACGGCACACACGCTTGGATAGCCGACCGCGACACACGCGCCGAGCGCACCATCATCCTGCGCCATGGCGAGAAGATGCTCTTCGGCCGTGATAACGAGAAAGGACTCGCCCTCGACTACTCGCAGGGCCTGCTCCCCGTACTGACCGTCGTCCCCGCCGACGACCCGCGCGTGCTCGTCCATGACACCACACTCGCCGACCCCACCCTGCACCGCATGCTCGCCCTCATGGGCCAACAGCGCTACATGCAGGTGCCCAACGGCGCCGACCTGCCTGACGACGGACTGCCCATCGCACTCGGTGTCATTCGCAATGTCGCCGAGGACACCTACGATGCCGCCGTCAATCGCCAGATAGACGAGGTCCGTGCCCATGCCAAAGCGCACACCTTCGACCAACTCACCGCCACCCTCGAACAATTCTAAACCATTTCAAACAACTCTAAACAACTCTAAACAACTTTAAACAACTTTAAACAACTTTAAACCCCCAAATAACACCTCTATGGAACACCTCATTCCTGCTTGGATGCTGATACCCTTTGTGGTAATGCTCCTCTGTATCGCGGTTCTTCCGCTCGTGCCTAAAGTGGGCGAGTGGTGGGAAGAGAACCTGCACAAGCTCTTCGTCTCCCTGCTGCTCGGCACGCCCGTAGCCGTATGGATGTGCCTCAACGGCATGAGCCACGACATCACACACCAGATGGTCTATGACTACATGCCCTTCATCCTGCTCCTCATGTCGCTCTTCGTCACCACCGGCGGCATCTGTATCCGGGCTGACCTGCGCGCCACACCGCTCACCAACACGCTTATCATGGCACTCGGCTGGGTCCTCGCCTCCTTCATGGGAACGACCGGCGCCGCCATGCTCCTCATCCGGCTCCTGCTCGAGACCATCCAGCAACGTAAGTACAAGGTACACACCGTCGCCTTCTTCATCGCTATCGTAGCTAACTGCGGCGGTCTGCTCACCCCGCTCGGAGACCCACCCTTGTTCCTCCTCTTCCAGAAAGGTGCCCCCTTCGGATGGTTCATGTCGATGATTCCCGAATGGGCTGTCACCGGCGGTCTGCTCCTGCTCATCTATTTCCTGCTCGACACATGGTACTACCGCCGGGAGCCGCTGGCTAACCTCATGGCCGACGTGCGTGAGCATAAGCCGCTGCAGCTGTCCGGACTCATCAACATCTTCTGGCTTCTCTGCGTCATCGCCAGCACCATGTTCATCAACAAGACTTATATCCCCGCCATGGGAGCAGAGGATGCACCCTTCTACCTCAAGCTCTTGCGCGAGTGGGCATTCATCCTCATCATTCTCGGCTCCATCGTGACGACCAAGAAGGACGTCCGCCTCGCCAATAACTTCTCTTGGACACCTATCCTCGAGGTGGCTTGCGTCTTCCTCGGCATCTTCGCCACCATGACCCCCGCCCTCATGTTCCTCCAGCAGAACCCGCTGCCCGTAAACAAACCCTGGGAGTTCGTTTACTGCACCGGCGCCCTCTCCGCCTTCCTCGATAACGCCCCCACCGCCATGGTCTTCCATGCCACCGCCACAACACTGCCCGCCGCAGAAGGTGCCGTCATGGTTGCCGGCATACAGGAGATCTTCCTCAAGGCTATCTGCATGGGTGCCGTCTTCTTTGGCTCACTCACCTATATCGGCAACGGACCCAACTTCATGGTCAAGTCTATCGCCGAGCAGGACGGCATCAAGATGCCCAGCTTCTTCGGATATATGTTCAAGTACTCGCTCGTCATCTTCCTGCCTGTCTATATCATCGTCCAACTGCTCTTTATCTAAGGGACTTGGACTGCAAACAACAAAAAATGCACTTCGCTCTTGCCGATGTGCATTTTTTTTTGTACCTTTGTACGCGTATTTGGAAATATCTTAACAAACGACTATATATGGAACTTTCAGAACAAGAATTAGTGAGGCGCCAGAGCCTGCAAACCATGCGCGAGATGGGCATTGACCCCTACCCCGCAGCGGAATATGTTGTAACCGCTTACTCGACCGATATACATGCCGAGTATGCTGCCAAAGAAGCAGCCCTGCCCGCACCCGTTGAAGGCGAACAAGCCCCGCAGGTGGAGCCTTGGGAAGTGAGCATCGCCGGACGACTCATGAGCCGGCGCATCATGGGCAAAGCTTCCTTCATCGAACTACAGGACTCCAAGGGACGCATCCAGGTCTATGTCAGCCGGGACGACATCAATACCGAGGCACAGCCCGAGATGTACAACATCGTCTTCAAGAAACTGCTCGACATCGGCGACTTCATCGGTATCCGCGGATTCGCCTTCAAGACACAGACCGGCGCCGTCTCCGTGCATGCCAAGGAACTGACCGTGCTGGCTAAGTCATTGCGCGTTCTCCCTATCGTCAAATACAAAGACGGTGTCGCCTATGACAAGTTCGACGACCCCGAACTGCGCTACCGCCAACGCTACGTGGACCTCGTGGTCAACGACGGTGTCAAAGATACGTTCCTCAAGCGCGCCACTATCCTGCGCACGCTGCGCCAAGTGCTCGACCAGGCCGGCTACACCGAGGTGGAGACCCCGACACTGCAGTCCATCGCCGGAGGAGCCTCCGCACGCCCGTTCATCACCCACTTCAACGCCCTGGACATCGACATGTACATGCGTATCGCCACTGAGCTCTACCTGAAGCGACTCATCGTCGGCGGATTCGAAGGCGTCTATGAGATTGGCAAGAACTTCCGCAACGAGGGCATGGATCGCACACATAACCCCGAGTTCACCTGCATGGAACTCTATGTCCAGTACAAAGACTACAACTGGATGATGTCCTTCACGGAGCAACTGCTGGAGCGCATCTGTATCGCCGTGAACGGTAAGCCCGAATCGGTCATCGACGGTAACGTCGTGTCTTTCAAGGCTCCCTACCGCCGCCTGCCTATCCTGGAAGCCATCCAAGAGAAGACCGGCTACGACCTCAGCGGCAAGTCCGAGGACGAGATACGCGACATCTGCAAGACGCTCCACGTCGAAGTGGAACCCGCCTGGGGCAAAGGCAAGATGATTGACGAACTGTTCGGAGAGTTCTGCGAGGGCACCTTCATCCAACCCACCTTCATCATCGACTACCCCGTTGAGATGTCGCCGCTCACGAAGATGCACCGCTCCAAACCCGGCCTGACCGAGCGTTTCGAACTGATGGTCAACGGCAAAGAGCTGGCTAACGCCTACTCCGAACTCAACGACCCCATCGACCAGTATGAACGCTTCAAGGAACAGATGCGACTCGCAGCCAAGGGCGACGACGAGGCCATGATTATCGACCACGACTTCATGCGCGCGCTCGAATATGGCATGCCCCCCACATCGGGCATCGGAATAGGCATCGACCGGCTCGTCATGTTCATGACCGGCAAAGCAACCATACAGGAGGTGCTCCTCTTCCCGCAAATGAAGCCCGAAAAGAACTGACCACTGCTGAATGTTATCTGAATCCTAAGATTTAATGATTATGTCTCCACGTGTAGCAATTCTCGGCTCAGGCTCCTGGGCAACAGCCCTGGCCAAAATAGTGATGACCAACCAGATGAACATCAGTTGGTTCGTGCGACGCCAACAGACCATCGACGAGTTCATCGAGACCGGACGTAACCCCGGCTACCTCTCCACGGCCTCGTTCGACACCAACCGCATCCGCTTCTCTACGGACATCAACGAAGTCATCTCCCAATCGGATATCCTCATACTGGCTATCCCTTCACCCTATATCAAGCAGTCGCTCAAGAAGATACGCCGCTCCCTGAGGCAGAAGACCGTCGTGTCTGCCGTCAAGGGACTCATCCCCGACGACAACCTCATCGTCACCGACTACCTCCACCGGCGGTTCAATATCCCGACCGACCAGCTGGGCGTGATTGCCGGACCGTGCCATGCCGAGGAGATTGCTCTGGAACGACTCAGCTACCTCACCATCGGCTGCGAGGACCTGCAGCGGGCACGCGACATCGCACAGCTCTTCAACACCAGCTACGTCCGCACGACCGTCAGCCGAGACGTCAGCGGACTGGAGTACTGCTCCGTGATGAAGAACATCTACGCCACGGCCGCCGGCATGTGCCAAAGCCTGCACTATGGCGATAACTTCCAGGCCGTGCTCCTGAGCAATGCCATTCAGGAGATGCAACGATTCACCGATGCCGTCACGCATAACCGACGCGATGTCAATGCCTCCGGCTATCTCGGAGACCTACTCGTCACATCCTACAGCAAGTTCTCACGCAACCGCCAGTTCGGACAGATGCTCGGCATGGGATACTCCGTCCGCGCCGCACAGCTGGAGATGGAGATGGTCGCCGAGGGATACTACGGCACACATGCTATCTACCTGGCTAACCAGAAGATGCACGTCTCTCTCCCTATCGTGGACGCCATGTACGACATCATCTTCAACCAGAAAGCACCGGCACCCGTCATTCGACAACTCACCGAGCAACTCATCTAATCGTATCAATCTATAAAAACAACAAATATGAAAAAGACACTCGTTTCCATGATGGCCCTCTGCGCCATCGCACTGACATCTTGCGGCGTACTCTCCGGCACCGCTAACAAGCAAGCCCAACCCGCACAAACAACCACAGTCGCCACCACCGATGCCGCCACGCAGGGACAATCGGCCGGAGCAGCCCTCAAGAGCCTCTATGCCCAGTACAAAACCGACGGACGCTTCGATACCAAGAACCTCAACAACATCATCAACACGCTCCAACTGGTCAACGCATGCTCCGACCTCAAGAACAACGTCAAGCAGGGAGACTACTGGAAGAACTTCGCCTCAGGACTCATCCTCGGCTCCGAACAACTCGTCACCGAGAAGATAGCCCAACCTGTCACCGAGCAACTCAATAACCTCGCCGAGCAGGTGGACACCACCAAACTACAACAGGCTACCACCGACGCCTCCGCTGCCGCAAGCAGCATCGGACAAGCCGCAAGCAGCCTCACCAGCCTATTCAGCCTCTTCAAGTAATGCCGTTATGACTCTTACTGAACGCTTCCTGAAGTACGTCAGCTTCTGCACCACTTCAGACGAGAACACCAACCTCACGCCCTCAACACCCGGACAGATGGAGTTCGCGCAATACCTGCGTGACGAACTGACCGCGCTGGGCATGACCGATGTCCTGCTGGACGACAACGGCTACGTCACGGCGACACTGCCCGCTAACTGCGAGGGCAAACCCGTCATCGGATTCATCGCCCATATGGATACCGCCCCCGACGCCAGCGGCAAGAACGTCCAACCACGCATCGTACGCAACTACGACGGCGGAGACATCCTCCTCAACGAGGCGGAGAATATCATACTTGAGACCGCCAAATACCCCGAGATACTCAACTACCGCGGACAGGACATCATCGTCACCAACGGCAAGACACTCCTCGGAGCCGACGACAAGGCCGGACTCGCAGAGATAGTCACCGCCATGGACTACCTGCTCCGACATCCCGAAATCAAGCACGGTAAGATACGCATCGGCTTCACACCCGACGAAGAGATAGGCCAAGGAGCCGACCATTTTGACGTCAAGGCGTTTGGCTGCGACTGGGCCTATACCATGGACGGCGGTGCAATAGGCGAGTTGGAGTTTGAGAACTTCAATGCCGCCGCCTGCAAGATTCATGTCCATGGCGTCAACGTCCACCCGGGCTCTGCCTACCATAAGATGCAGAACTCCATGCGTATCGCCTACCAGCTGGCCGTCATGCTGCCCCGCTGGGAGACGCCCGAACATACCGAAGGCTACGAAGGTTTCTACCATCTCATCGGCATGAACGGGACCGTAGAAGAGACCACCCTCAGTTATATCATCCGTGACCATGACCGCGCACGCTTCGAGAGCCGCAAACGTGAGTTGGAGCACCTTGTCCGCAAGGTCAACCGCGAGTACGGAGAAGGCACCGCCGAGATTGAGATGCGCGACCAGTACTACAACATGCGCGAGAAAATCGAACCCGTCATGCACATCATTGACCTGGCCGAAGAGGCAATGAAGGCTGTTGGCGTCACGCCTAAAGTCAAGCCCATCCGTGGCGGCACGGACGGCGCCAGACTCTCCTTCGAAGGACTCCCCTGCCCGAACATCTTCGCCGGAGGCGAGAACTTCCACAGCCGGTTTGAGTACCTCCCAATACCCAGCATGGAGAAGGCCTGCCAAGTAATCCTCGAAATCATACGAATGGCATAATAACTAAACACATGAACAAATGGTAAATGACCAAATGGTAAATCTCAAAACAACCCCCTTCACGGATATCCACATCGCCCTCGGCGCCAAGATGGCCGAGTTCGCGGGATTCAACATGCCTATCCAGTACCCCACCGGCATCAATCGGGAGCACCAAATCGTCCGCGAGGGCGTCGGAGTATTCGATGTCAGCCACATGGGCGAGTTCTGGGTCAAAGGAGAACGCGCACTCGACTTCCTTCAGTACATCACCACCAATGACCTCAGCGTCATACCCGCCGGCAAGGCGCAATACACCTGCATGCCCAATGGAAAAGGAGGCATCGTCGATGACCTCATCATCTATAAGTACTCCACCACCAAATACCTACTCGTCGTCAATGCCGGCAATATCGACAAGGACTGGGAATGGGTGAATAAAATCCGCGATTCACGCGCGGACTTTTCCGAAGTAATCCTAGACAATGCAAGTAGCAAGTACGGACAATTAGCCGTACAGGGACCTAAGGCTACCGAACTCCTCCAACTGCTCACAGACGCCGACCTTAAGTCGATTCCTTACTACGCCTTCCGCGAATGGTCTTTTGCGGGCGTACAGGGTGTTATTCTCAGCAATACAGGCTACACCGGCGCCGGAGGATTCGAACTCTATTTCCCCGCTGAAGCCGGACGCCAGATATGGGACGCTCTCTTCCAAGTCGGCGAGCCCTTCGGACTGGCACCCATCGGACTCGGAGCACGAGACAGCCTGCGGCTTGAGAAATGGTACTGCCTCTACGGACACGACATCGACGACACCACCTCCCCTCTCGAGTCCGGACTCGGATGGATTACCAAACTGGACGCCAAAGACTTCATCGACTGCGACTTCCTACGCCGACAGAAAGCCGAAGGTGTGCAACGCAAACTCGTCCATTTCCAAATGCTCGAACGTGCCATCCCTCGCAACGGATACACCATCTGCGACGCCGACGGAAACACCATCGGGCACGTCACCTCAGGTATCATGCTCCCGACTACCAAAGTCGGCATCGGAATGGGATATGTCTGCACACCGCAGGCCGTCAAGGATAACACCATCTACGTCAATATCCGCGAGAAACTCCAACCGGCACAAATAGTCTGACACACACCCTCTTAGATGATAAGCGTTGAGAACATAAGCATGCGATTCGCCGGCAGGGATGTGCTGGACGGCGTCAGTTTCCTGGTCAACCGCAAGGACCGTATCGCCCTCGTGGGCAAGAATGGCGCAGGCAAGACCACGCTGCTCCGGCTCCTGGCCGGAGCGCTCGGAGAGCCCGATGGCTACACACCCACCGCCGGACATATATCCTGCGAGGCGGACATGACCGTCGGCTACCTGCCGCAGGTCATGCTCCACCACGACGGACGCACACTGCGCGACGAGGTCATGAGCGTCTTCGAGGGCGATGCCGATGAGGAACATGCGCGACACATTGCCGAAGCCGACCGGACCATCGTCGGACTCGGCTTCCTACGCACCGATTTCGACCGACCCTGCGCCGAGTTCTCCGGTGGATGGCGCATGCGTATCGAACTGGCCAAGATTCTCCTGCGACACCCCGACCTGCTCCTCCTCGACGAGCCAACCAACCACCTCGACATTGAGTCTATCCAGTGGCTCGAGGATTTCCTGCGCACCTGCCCGAGCGCGCTCATCCTTGTCAGCCACGACCGCGCATTCATCGACAATGTCACCACGCGCACCATCGAGATAACACTCGGACGCATCTACGACTATAACGTCAACTACTCACGCTTCGTCGAACTGCGCCGCGAACGACACGAGCAGCAGGTACGTGCTTACCTCAACCAGCAGAAGATGATTCAGGACACCGAGGCCTTCATCGAGCGCTTCCGCTACAAGGCCACCAAGTCCGTGCAGGTGCAGAGCCGTATCAAGCAACTCGACAAACTCGAGCGGCTCGAAGTGGACCTCGAGGACACCTCCCGCCTGCATCTGCAGTTCCCTCCTGCACCACGCAGCGGAGACTTCCCCGTCATCGTGGACTCCCTCAGCAAGAGCTACGTCCCCGGGCACCCTATCATCAGCGATGTCACCTTCACCATCCGACGGGGAGAGAAGGTGGCTTTCGTCGGACGAAACGGCGAAGGCAAAACAACACTCGTCCGCTGTATCATGGGACAACTCGACTACGACGGCACACTACGCATCGGCCACAACGTACACATCGGCTATTTCGCACAGAATCAGGCCGCGTTGCTCGATGGAGAACTCACCGTCTTCGACACCATCGACCGGGTAGCCGTCGGAGACATACGCACGCGCATACGGGATATATTAGGTGCCTTCATGTTCGGAGGAGAAGCCTCCGACAAACGTGTCAAGGTCCTCTCCGGTGGCGAACGCTCACGACTCGCCATGATTAAACTGCTACTCGAGCCCTGCAACCTGCTCATCCTCGACGAGCCCACCAACCACCTCGACATGCAATCCAAGGACGTGCTCAAAGAGGCCCTGCGCAACTTCAACGGCACCGTCATATGCGTCAGCCACGACCGAGATTTCCTCGACGGACTCGTCGAGAAAGTCTATGAGTTCGGCTCTGGACACGTCCGAGAGCACCTCGGAGGTATCTACGACTTCCTCAGGGCCAAGAAGATAGACTCGCTCAGGGAACTCGAACGCAAAAGCAACACGCCGGCCTCTGCGACCCAGGGGAAAAACGCAGACCCCGCCCCCTCCGCTGCCAAACTCGACTATGCCGCACAGAAAGCCGCGGCGGCCGAACGGCGCAAACGCGAGAAGCAGATTGCCGAGACCGAAGCTGCCATCGCCGCACTCGAACAGCAGCAGACCGAACTCGAGACACTGCTCGCCGAACCGGCCAACCAGACTGCCGACAACTTCCAACGATATGAACGCGTCAAACACGAGATTGAACAGAAGATGTACGAATGGGAACTTCTCAGCGAAGACGCATAGAATAACCTGCTGATTCCCAGACCCCCTAACAGACCTGGAACAGACCTGGAACAGACCTGACCATACTAATACCCAAGAAATTAGCCAATTACATAGCACCATGTCCAACCAATCCGACCTACAACAACTCATCCGGTATATCCTCACCTTCCTGCTCTACGACAGCGAGCAGGCCGCTGCCTTGGTCGGATATACCGACAACCCCGCCGAATGGGATAAGTATCAGCTCGTTATACTCCCGTCCGGACACCTCGGCAAAGACTGGGTCCTCCCCGACCTCGCCAACCCGCGGCGCGAAGGCAAGTTCATCTCCTTGGACATCGTCTATAACACGGCCTTCTTCCTCTCCCGAGCGGAAGAACTGCTCACAACCGAGCGCGACGAGCACGGACGCTTCGCCGCGGCCTACTCCCTCTTGGGAGAGCAGAACCGCCTGCAGATACCCCTCCTCGACGAGTACAGCCGCTTCCTCACCAAAGCACTCGAACATGCCTGCGACGAGACAGAGAGAACCTGCCCCGCACGACTCCCCGAACCCGGATTCAGCCGCATCTACCTCACACACGACATCGACTCCGTCGAGCAGTACCGCCACCTCCGCGGCGCGCTCGGAGGCATCGCACGGGGACAACTCCACCGGGTCTTCAACGCCTGGCGTGACATCCACAACGACCCCATCTATACCTTCCCATGGATTGTTGAGCAAGACAAGCAACTGCAACATAATGTGGATAATGTGGACATTATCTATTTCGTCAAGCATACACGCGGCTTCGGATACGACTATCCACAGTACTGCCTCCACGGTCGCGACTACCGCCGCTTGGAGCACCTGCTCACCGCCTCCGGCGCACAACTCGGACTCCACAGCAGCTACTACGGCCACCTGCCACACACCCTCCCGGAGGCCCCGCAAGGAAGCCGCCTCCACCGCTCCCATTACCTCCGATGCTCCATCGACCAAATGGAACGACTCGTAGCGGCTGGCGTCACCGACGATTTCACCATGGCCTTCCCCGACCGCGCCGGCTTCCGCCTGCAGACCACAAGACCCGCACGATGGATTAACCCTAAGACCTGGCAACTGACACCCCTCACCCTCCATCCCCTCACGGTCATGGACTGCACCCTCTCCAATACCAATTACATGAACCTCTCCGAGGACGAAGCCTACTACTACTGCCAGCGCCTCTTCGACAAAGTCCGCCAGAACGCCGGAGAACTCGTCCTGCTCTGGCACAACAACATCTTCACACCCGACACCTACCACCGGCGTCTGTACACAGAATTACTCAAGTATATCTGAGGCACAACGACACACACAAAACATATGAAGCGCCTTCTCTTGCTAACTGACGCCCCTGCCGCACCGCTCTATGCCCCACGCATGCGGCATCTCATCTCCAATCTGGCACAAACAGGTTGGAATTGGATTGTTGTCAGCGAGAGAATACCGGCAGAACATTTCACATTCCCGGACTGTACCTATCTCCCCTTCACATTCTACAAAGAGGGGAATACAATATGGAATAAATGCTTATGGTTGGCGGATAAGTTGTTCGACATCAAGGAATACAGGTTGTTGCACTTCGTTCGACGACATGTCCAACCATCTGACATCGACGCGATTGTCTGCTCCTCTTTCCACACCTTCCCGCTACCTGCTGCTGCACGATTGGCTCGGGAATGGCACTTGCCGTTACTCATTGACTTGAGGGATATTGCCGAACAATGGGGCGATACGCCATACATGCAACATCCGCTCCACACACCATTCGGATGGCTGAACCGCTGCTTGACGCGACTCTATACACGCCACTCCGTACGACTACGCAATAAGGCCCTGAGCCACGCACAAGTCGTCACAACGGTCTCCCCGTGGCATCAAGATGTACTTGCTAAACTGCATCCCGATGTGCACCTCATTTATAATGGGTATGACTCACATACTTTCGTACCCAAGGATGAAGTTTCAGAGACCTTTGATATTACCTATACGGGCAAAATCTACGACTTCCGCTTACGTAGTCCGCAACTGCTCTTCCAAACTCTCGAAACCATGCAGCAACAGGGGCTGCTCCCCTCTACTCTACACGTGCACTTCTACTGTGAGCCGACTATTCACACTGCACTGCAAGAGTTGGCTGAACAATATCATATCAGTCACTTGGTTCATATCCACTCATATGTTCCGCAAAACCGGATTACGCCGCTGCTCCATCAGTCCTCTATCTGCCTGTTACTGACCAACAAGGCAAGTTCCTCTGGCCCCCACGGCATCCTCACCACCAAGTTCTTCGAAGCGCTCGGCGTCGAGAAACCCGTCCTCTGTGTCCGCTCCGACGAGGAGTGCCTCGCCCGAGTCATACGCGACACCAACGCCGGCATTGCCGCCACCTCCGTCGCGGAGGTTCAAGCCTTTATCCTCGATAAGTACCGCGAATGGCAACACCGCGGCTATACCCGCCAACCCGTCAACGCCGAGCAGAAGCAACTCTTCACACGCCGGCGTCAGGCGCAACAGTTCGAATCCCTCTTCCTCAAACTCCTCAATGAGCGATAAACGAACCATATTAGTGGACATCTGTTGGACGCTCTTCTACTCCAACACGACCTACGACTTCCTCCACATCAAGGGGAATCCGCTCAACTCGCTCATATATCGTCTGTTCCGCCATGACCTCGTGCGCAGCAGAGCCATCAAGAGGTTTAACCGCCTCACCTCGGAAGAACAGCGCACACAAGCCGAACACTTCTACAACCACTACCTCGAACCACGCAAAATAGCAGAAGTCTGGGCTCTCCTCAAGGACAGAGACGTCATTCTCGTCTCTCACACCATGCCCGTCATTGCGCAAACCGTCGCTGAACACATAGGAGCCAAAGCCTTCTATGCCACTCCGCAGAAAGAAGATGTCCTCCCTCTCTATTCCGACTTCGACATCATCACCGACAACCTGACCGACCTACCGCTCATCCGTCGTGCCGCACATGCGACTATCCTGACATACAACAACCGCGACCGCTGGCTACGCCGGCTGCCCGACACACACAACATCACCTTCATTGACACCAACCGAACCCGATATTAGACTGCGATATACCCGCCCGTATATCCCGAACGCGGTGTTCTACATCCCGTTCGCCTATTACTATGTCGTGCGCTTGGGTACACTCCCCAAGTTGCTCTCTTGGATGCTCATCTACCTCATGCCCACGGCCTTCTATTCGGCTGTCGGCTATAGCGGCCCGTGGCCTCTCTTCGCCCTCTCGTACCTTCTGGTCCTCTTGGCGACATTCAGCCTCTATGAGTGCGGTTATATCATCAACGACACCGTCTCTGTCCGCCGCGAGGAACAACCCGCCATCCGCCTCTATGACCGCAATCTGTCCCACTTTGCCCGTTGGCAAGCCTGCATCCTCGGCGCACGCCTCCTCTATGCCCTGACAGCCCTCCTCGGCCTCTACCTGCTGTGCCGCGACACCACGGTCATCTGCCATATAGGACTCGCCCTCTTGGCTATGTGCCTGCTGTTCGCGCTATACAACCGCTGCCGAAGCCGCAACAACGTATGGCTCTACCCCCTGTTGGTCTGCTCGCGCTACCTGCCTTTCCTGCTACTCTTCCCCCATCCGAGAACTATATACCTGTTGCTCTTCCTCTCCTTCCCTCTTCTGAATGCACTGGAGCGTTTCTCCATGCCGCGCTACCGATGGCCGCTCATGCGCACACTCATGCCCGATGAGCCCTCCAAGACACGCTTCCGCGTAGCCTACTACATACTACTCGTGCTCATCACAACACCGCTCATACTCCTCACCGAACACTCCTGGGAGTGGTTGCTCCCTATATATATACTCTGCGCCTACCGTATTGCACTGGCTCTATGGCTGCGCACACACCATCCTGACAATTACCTAAATGGATAAAATATGAAAAGAATGATGCTTTTACTGAGCCTCAGCATGCTGACGACGCTGAGCCTCTGGTCTGCCACCTACTACGCCTCCCCGACAGGCAGCGGAAACGGCAACACCTACGCGACCCCCTGTTCCCTGGCGAACGGGCTGAAGAAACTGAAGAACGCCGGCGATACGCTCTACCTATTGGCCGGACAATACGACCTCGGCACAACCTCGATACAGAACCTCAACGGTACTGCCGCACGCCGCATCGTTATCAGCGGCTACCCCGGACAGACCGCCATACTGGATTTCCGGACAACGGCCTATGGCAAACGCGGGTTGGAGATTAAGAACACCTGCACATACCTCCACCTCTACAACCTCACCCTGCGCTATTCCGGCAAGAACAACCTCTACAACGAGGGCTCCTACTGCCTCTTCGAGAACCTCGACATCTACGGCTCCGCCGATACAGGATGCCAGATGAAGAACGGAGGCTACAATACCATCAAGAACGTGGACAGCCACGACAACTGCGACTACGAACTCGGAGGCCTGACCGCCGCTGACTTCGGAGGCAATGCCGACGGCTTTGCCGACAAACAGCACAGCGGCGCGCCCAACACCTATATCGGATGCCGCGCATGGAACAACTCCGACGACGGATGGGACTTCTTCCAACGGAACACATCCGCCTATACGGAGAAGACCGTCATCGAGAACTGCATCTGCTACCAAAACGGCCCCGCCTACTACGACTTCACCAACCACGGCCGCTACCAGACCGACAAATCCTGGTTCGACCAGTTCGCCGGGAACGGCCGTTCTATCGTCAACGCCGACGGCGAGACCAAGACATGCTCCCTCTCCCGGTACGTGAACGAGGGCAACGGCAACGGCTTCAAGCTGGGAGGCGACTATACCACGCACAACGTCTTGATACACCACTGCCTGGCCGTGGGCAACACCGTCAAGGGATTCGACCAGAACAATAATGCCGGCACCATGTACTGCTACAACAACAGCGGCTACCGAAACCGCTATAACTACGGGTTCCACAACAGCAGCTACGGCACCCTCTATATCCGCAACTGCCTGAGTCTGTCCTCCTCGAGCAAGGACCAGCTGACTACCAAGACCGTCGCCGCCAACGACCATAACTCGTGGAACACAACGGGCGTGAGCTGCACCGCAGCCGACTTCCTCAGCACCGACACCACGCAGTTCCTGACCCCGCGTCTGGCGGATGGTTCGCTCGCACAAGGTACCCTGCTGCGACTGGCGACCGGCTCCGACCTGATAGATGCCGGCGTAGATGTCGGCCTCGACTTCACAGGCTCCGCACCCGACCTCGGATGCTACGAGACCGACGGCGTGCTGCGCCCGAGCGTCGTCTGTACATCCGGCAATAGCGAACAATGGCTCACCGTGGGCGACTCCATCGTGCCCATCGTCTTCGAGTGGGGAGGGAGTGCCACACGCCTGACATGCTCCGCAAAACCGGAGGGGATAGAGCACAAGATTAGCAACAACAACCACACGCTGACCCTCAGCGGGGCACCCACACAGAGCGGAACCTTCACCATCACCGTGACCACCGTCTCCGCCGACGCCCAGACAGCCTCGCTCACGGCCGTCCTCCACGTCAAAGGCCAGACGGGACACCGTATCGCCTACGTCACATTGCCCGGCTCGTCAGAGGATGCGCCCCTGCTGCTCCACCTGCGCGCAAGCGACTCGCTCACCATCACCGAGACGGACGCCACGGACAACACCATCGACTACAGGGACTACGAGGTCATCGTCCTCGGCAGCAAGCCCAACAGCGCGGCGGCCGGACTGGCTGCGCTGGAAGGCTATAACAAGCCCATGCTGCTGCTCAAGCCCTTCCTCCTGAAGAACACCGTATGGAATTGGGGCACAGCCGTCAATACGTCGGACCTGAGCATCACGGTCAGCCAACCCGAGCACCCGCTCTTCAACAACCTGACACTCGGGGACAATAACACGCTGCAACTCTTCACCCAATGCAATACCAATGCCGTCACCGCCATATCACAGTGGACCGGCACTGCAGGCTTTGACGACCTTGCAAGCCCCGTCTCGCAGGCCACCTACACCACCATCGCCGACATGCCCGCAGGCACCGACTGCAACGGCACCGTTCTGCCGCAGCGGCTGGTGATGATCGGACTGTCCGAATACTCAACCATCTACCTCACCGACCAGGGCAAGCAACTCGTGGAGAACGCTATCTACTACCTGCTCGGCATAGATGTCACCACCGGCCTGACCGCCGTGACGCCCGACAACCGCCCGACGGCCGTCAAACAGCTCACGCCGCAGGGCCTGCGCATCATCGTGAACGGACATATATATACCGCAACCGGACAACTGCTTAACCAACAATAATATGCTACGCAAACTTCTCCCCACCCTCCTCTCTGTAGGCCTGCTGCTCGCGTCGCTGCCTGTGCTGGCCGACGACGCCGTGTACAACGAGCTGCACTACACCACCGACCCCATCCTCCTCACGGCCGAGGTGGCCGCTAACCCAAGAGTCTCCGGCGATATATATATCCCCGAACGTATCCAAATAGGGCAAAAGACCTATACCGTCACCGGCGTCAGCGACCGCGCATTCCGGGGCTGCAAACAGCTGACAGGCATCGTACTGCCGCACTCGCTACGGCAAATCTACCGCTCCGCCTTTGAGGGAACGGGTATCTGGCTCAATAAGGACAACTGGCAAAACGGCCTGCTCATCATCGACAGCTGCCTCATCGCCGTGGACAAGACCGTCAAACCCGTCCTCACTATCCCCGAGGGACTGCGGCTCGTGGCGGCCGGCGCCTGCCAAGGGAACAAGACCCTCACACGCGTCAACTGGCCGGCCTCCGTCACCCGCATTGACCACGAGACATTCCGCGACTGCAAGAACCTCGCCAAGGTCGCTATCCCCGCCACTGTCAGCGAGATAGGCGAAGATGCGTTCACCGGCACGGCCATATGGACCAACCCTAAGAAATGGAAGCGCGGGGCACTCATCATCGACAACTGCCTCATCGCCGTCAATAACGATGCCCCCGCCAAGTTCGTCCTGAAGACCAAGGTCCCCGTGCGACTCGTCGCCGCTGCCGCCTTCCGGGCTAACAAGACTGTCAAGACCGTCACGCTGCCCGAGGGCATACGCGAGATACCCGGCGCCTGCTTCTACCAGTGCGCCGCCCTCACTCAGGTCAATATCCCCGCAACGGTCAACAGGATAGGCAACTACGCCTTCTATCAGTGCACCGCGCTGCGCAATGCACGCCTGACAGGACATGCCCTCTCTATCGGCGTCGGCGCCTTCTACCAGTGCGAACTGCTCGGCGAACAGTTCCTCGGCGATAGCCTTCGCGTCCTCCCCACAGCCGCCTTCTATGCTTGCCACAGCCTGAAAAACATCGCGTTCCCCGCACGGATGCACACCATCGGGGACGGATGCTTCGCCGGATGCGGACTGCTCGAGGACCTGCGACTGCCCGACTCGCTGGCCTATATCGGCGAGATGGCCTTCGCCGGCTGCGCCAAGATATACCAGGTCGTCGTGCCTGCAGGCGTCAACTCCCTGCATAAGGGCACCTTCACCGCCTGCTCACGGCTGGAGAAAGTGCGGCTGCCGGACGGACTCTACGCCGTCGGAGACGAGGCGTTCAAGGACTGCGTCGCCCTGGAGAAAGTGCTGCTCCCCGCCAGCACCTTCCGTATCGGAGACAAGGCGTTTGACAACTGCCTGAACATTAGTCGTATCGACCTGCCGGACAACATACATTATATTGGCACACAGGCCTTTATCGGATGCAAGCAGCTACAGACCATCACCCTGCCCGCATCGCTCAAGCAGGTCGAGAGCGGCGCGTTCTCCCAGTGTGTAAACCTCCGCTCCGTCACCTTCCAATCGGACGTGGACACCATCCGGAGCGGCGCTTTCTACGAGTGCCGCGCACTGCGTGAACTCGTGCTGCCGGAAGGGCTGAAGCTCATAGAGGAAGAGGCCTTCGCCGAGTGTCATGCGCTCGAACGTGTGCGCTGGTGCCGCACGCTCGAAGAGGTGCGCCCGGCCGCCTTCCGCAACTGCTACCGCCTGCCCGTCCCCACACTGCCCGACGAGGTGCTCATCGGTAAGAATGCCTTCAAGGGCTGCAAAGAGAAACCCGCCAAGTAACCTCCCCC
>JAFUUE010000090.1 GCA_017483945.1 Paludibacteraceae bacterium
CATGGCAGCGATGGGTGATAGGAATGTTGCTTTCATAGGTTTTGTGTGTTTGTGATTCGGCTGCAAAGGTACGATAAAAAAAGCACCCGCCCAATAGGTCGGATGCAATAAGGAAAAGAATAGGAAAAGAATAGGATAAGAATAGGAAAAGGTCGGAAAGGAGTCGGAACAGAGTCGGATGGAACGGGGAAAAATCGCGGATGTCTCACCTGAGACGGCCTCACCTATGACGGTGTCATCTGGGACGCGGGCGGCTCGCCCGCGATCGGGTCGTCAGACACGGATGTGTCGATGATGATGTCCTGCGCCTTGGCGGCGCACTCGCGGGCGAGCCGCCCGCGTCCCAGGTGGGTGTGAGTAATCGCGGGCTTTTTGTCTCGGTCACAGACCGCGCCCGCGTCCCAGGGGGCACCGTCCCGTGGGGCACCGTCCCGGGGGGGCAGTTGTGTCTTGTGTGTGGGAGGTCAGTGGCGATGGGCGGCGGCGGACCAAGGCCAGAGGGAGTCGGCGGAGATGAGTCCGGCTTTGGCCGGGTTATGGTCGATATAGTCCATCACATCCTTGAAATGCTGTGCATTACGGATATATCGGTCGAAATACTCCTCCATCCAGAAGGGGCCTTGGCGTGCCAGCAGGCTATTGGCTTGGTGTGCAGTGTAGGAGCGCCAACTGTGTAGGATGTCTGTTAGTGTACCTTGCTTGACCTCGATGAGGACATGCACATGGTTGGGCATGATACACCAGTTGATGAGATCGTAGCGTTTCCCGTTGAAATGGAGCAGATTATCTTGCACTATATTGGCGATGTGCGGGTCTTTGAGGAAGCATTGACCATAGCCTTGATCCTCATAGTTAGCTATTCGTTCACAGAGTTTTCGGTACTGTTGTGCTTCGTTCTCGGGGTCTGTTTGGTTGAGTTCCTGCTGCCATTGTTGCAGTACCTCTTTGGGCACAGAGTCGTAGAGTCGGTAGGTGACGAACTGCAGTTGTTGGTACTCGATATGCGGGAGGTAGTGTCGGCAGTGGAAGCGTGGTGTTATCCGGGACGGTGTCACCTGGGATGGGCTCACCTGGGACGCGGGCGGCTCGCCCGCGATTGGGTCGTCAGACACGGATGTGTCAGTTGTGTCCTGTGAGGTCGCCGTTGAGCGGCGAATCGCGGGCGAGCCGCCCGCGTCCCAGGAGTGTGCCGTTTCACCTGGCGAGCCGCCCGCGTCCCAGGTGAGTCCGTCTCGGGTGGCAGTCGTGTCCTGTGTGGGAGGATAAGGAAGGTGCTGCATAGTTGGTTATATTATTATATGTTATGTTGTTGCTATGTTTTGTGGTTGTTGGATTAAGGTGTAGTGGTGATGGCGTGTCGCAAGTTGTCTTTGTTGATGCAGGCTTTGTAGAAGGAGTTGGGTTTGATGGCGGTATGGCAGTGTGTGTTGATATGTCGTAGTATGGTGTTGCGTGTGTCTCCGTGGAAGTTGAGGTGTTGGAGTATGTCGGGTCTGTCGAGCCATCGTGCGAGTTCGGTAGGTCCGGCCTGCGCGTGTTCGGTCATGTCGAGGAGGAGGCGCTCGGTCTCCTTATTATAATGACGGATATAGGGGAAGTCGCTCCGCTGGTGGCGGAAGAGGCGACGGAGGAAAGAGAAGAAGTGGTTCATGGTTGGTTGGGGTTTTATGAGTTTAGTCGAAGGTTGAAGGTCGAAAGAGTTTCTTAGTCGAAAGTCGAAAGTCCAAAGTCCAAAGTCGGATTAGTCTTGGTTGGGTGTTACCTGGGACGGTATCACCTTGGACGGCCTCACCTGGGACGCGGGCGGCTCGCCCGCGAGTGCGCCGTCAAGGCGCAGGACATCATCATCGGCACCTCCGTGTCTTACGACCCGCTCGCGGGCGAGCCGCCCGCGTCCCAGGAGGTGTGGTTGATTGCGGGCTTTTTGTCTCGGTCACAGACCGCGCCCGCGTCCCAGGAGGGTGTGGTTGATTGCGGACTTTTTGTCTCGGTCACAGACCGCGCCCGCGTCCCAGGAGGTGTGGTTGATTGCGGACTTTTTGTCTCGGTCACAGACCGCGCCCGCGTCCCAGGAGGATGCCCAGGTGGGTCTGTATTTGGAAATATAATCGGGGAAAAAAAGTGCCCCCCGCTGTGTGGCAGCGGGGGGCTTAGGGCTCTAAGTGTCAGTTTACTTAGAGTTTGGGTCCTGCTGCTACGAGCGCTTTGCCGGCTTCGTTTCCTTCGTATTTAGCGAAGTTCTTGATGAAGCGTGCGGCGAGGTCTTTGGCTTTCTCTTCCCACTGTGCGGGTTCTGCGTAGGTGTCGCGGGGGTCGAGTATAGCGGGGTCGACGCCGGGGAGCTGAGTCGGTACTTCGAAGTCGAAGTAGGGGATGTGCTTCGTCGGTGCGGTCTTGATAGAGCCGTCGAGTATAGCGTCGATGATGCCTCGTGTGTCTCGGATAGAGATACGCTTGCCGGTGCCGTTCCAGCCGGTGTTGACCAGGTAAGCCTTGGCGCCGGATTTCTCCATCTTCTTGACGAGTTCCTCGGCGTACTTGGTGGGGTGCAGCTCGAGGAAGGCCTGTCCGAAGCAAGCGGAGAAGGTGGGGGTAGGCTCGGTGATACCGCGCTCAGTACCTGCGAGTTTAGCGGTGAAGCCGGAGAGGAAATAGTACTTGGTCTGCTCGGGAGTCAGGATGCTGACGGGGGGCAGTACTCCGAAGGCGTCGGCGCTGAGGAAGATGACGTTCTCGGCAGCGGGTCCGGCGGAGATGGGGCGCACGATTTTCTCGATGTGGTTGATGGGGTAGGAGACGCGAGTGTTCTCGGTGACGGACTTGTCGGCGAAGTCAATCTTGCCGTTCTCGTCCACGGTCACGTTCTCGAGCAGTGCGTTACGACGGATAGCGTTGTAGATGTCGGGTTCGGACTCTTTGTCGAGGTTGATGACCTTGGCGTAGCATCCGCCCTCGAGGTTGAAGACGCCGTTGTCGTCCCATCCGTGCTCGTCGTCTCCGATGAGCAGACGCTTCGGGTCGGTGGAGAGTGTGGTCTTGCCTGTTCCGGAGAGTCCGAAGAAGATGGCGGTGTTCTTGCCGTTCATGTCGGTGTTAGCGGAGCAGTGCATGGAAGCGATGCCGCGGAGGGGGAGGTAGTAGTTCTGCATGGAGAACATGCCCTTCTTCATCTCGCCGCCGTACCATGTGTTGATGATGACTTGCTCGCGGCTGGTGGTGTTGAAGGCGACGCAGGTCTCGGAGTTGAGTCCGAGCTCTTTGTAGTTCTCCACTTTAGCCTTGGAGGCGTTGTAGATGACGAAGTTAGGCTCGAAGTCTTTCAGTTCCTCCTCGGTAGGTTGGATGAACATGTTCTTCACGAAGTGAGCCTGCCAAGCGACCTCGACGATGAAGCGTACAGCGAGGCGTGTCTCCTTGTTAGCGCCGCAGAAGGCGTCCACTACGTAGAGCTCCTTGTTGCTGAGCTCCTTGATAGCCAGCTCTTTGACCTTAGCCCAGACGGCCTCGGACATGGGGTGGTTGTCGTTCTTGTAGGCGTCGGAGGTCCACCATACGTTGTCGTGGCTCTGTGCGTCGTCAACGATGTATTTGTCCTTTGGGGAGCGTCCGGTGTAGATACCGGTCATGACGTTGACGGCTCCGAGTTCGGTGAGTTGGCCTTTGTCGTAGCCGGTCAGCTCGGGTTTGGTCTCTTCCTCAAACAGATACTCGTAAGAGGGGTTGTACGCCTTCACGGTAGCGCCGTGGATGCCGTACTGCTCAAGATTGATAGCTTTCATGATGGTTGTTATTTTATTTGGTTTTTAGAATGACTATGATGACTATACGGAATAGATTGAATCGTTTGCCGGGATTACCCGGATGCCTATTTCAGCACTACAAAGGTACTAAAAAGTATCGGATTGTGCAAATTTTTATGAATTTTTGGCCTCGGATTGCGTTTTTTGTCATTTTGACTTGTCAAAAGTAAGAAAATCGGGCCGAAAAACATGTTTTATAACATAAAAATTTGGCAGTTTTGGAGAAAAGCACTACCTTTGCACCGTGTTTTTCATGGTATTAGATTTTAAGGTTAAGTAAAGATTGGGTTGTCGCGATGACAATCCTTCTTTGTTTTTATACCTATCCGTTTTGTATATAGGGTACCCGCCGGGTACTTTGTTTGTTTATGGTGGGTTACCACTGGATTTGGTGGTACGCTTACCACTAAAATGGCTGTTTTTTTATTCTGATATGGCTGTTTTTGTCCTGAAATGGTTACAGAGGTGTAACCTTTTTGAACCAAAAATCGGAGTTCATAGCCCAAAATTCCGTTCAAAGGTGAAAAAATACCACCTTTTTGGACGAAAAATCCGTGTTTTTTGCCAAAAATTCCATTCAAAGGTGAAAAAATACCACCTTTTTGAGAAAAATATTTGCATGTATGAAGAAAAAGCAGTACCTTTGTGCCTGAAATGGTTACAGAGGTGTAACCTTTTCGGTACTTTTTTGATGAATGATGGCCATTATGATGGTCTAAATGGTTACACTGATATAACCTTTTGAGCAATTATGAAACCGGTAAGTCTAAAGAAGGCCGTTCAGGCTTGGCAGGGTATCCAGCCTGTCTCGGAGAAAGACCGTGAGCGGTTGAGTCGTCGTTTTACGATAGACTACAACTACAACAGCAACCATATCGAGGGCAATACGTTGACGTATGGCCAGACGGAGATATTGCTGTTGTTCGGCAAGGTGGTCGGTGAGGCGACGGTGCGTGATATAGAGGAGATGACGGCGAGCAATGTGGGGTTGCGTATGATGACAGAGGAAGCGCAGGTGGCGGACATGCCTCTGACGCAGAACTTTATCCGCACGCTTCATAAGACGTTGCTGCGCGAGGATTATACGGTGTATCGCACGTTGCCCGGTGGTATGCAGACGAGTTATACGATTCATGCGGGTCAGTATAAGACGCGTCCGAACTCGGTCATTACGCGCTACGGCGACCGTTTTGAGTATGCCTCGCCGGAGGAGACGCCGGCGCTGATGACGGACTTGGTCAACTGGTATAACTCGGAAGAGGAGGCCGGGCGGCTGAGTCCGGTAGAGTTGGCGGCGTTGTTCCACTACAGGTACATCCGTATTCACCCGTTCGAGGACGGCAACGGCCGTATCGCGCGTCTGATGGTGAACTATATCTTGTCTCGTCACGGCCTGCCGATGATTGTTGTACGTAGTCGGCTGAAGCAGGCGTACCTGGAGGCGTTGCATCAGGCCGATTTGATAGTAGGTTCCGCGCCGGCCGACGGTGCCCATGCCCGCCTACAGGATATAGCGCCGTTCTTGCAATATTTCCAGGGACTTGTGGCCGGTGAGATATACAACGATTACCTGTTTGTTACGCGCCATGACGAGGACGTGTGGTGGTACGACGGGGAGATGGTTGTGTTCCGCACGGCCAACTATGCCAAGCTGCTCCGCCTGATGCAGACCCAGCCGACATTGACCTTGGAGGACATGCAGGGTGAGTTAGGTATCAGCCTGACGTCTATCAGGAAACTGGTGGGGTTGTTGGTGGAGAAGAGCTATGTAGAGAAGAGCCCGAAAGATAATGCGTGGCGAGTATTCATCACTCCGTCAGTATAATCTGCGGTGCGGATTTGGCAGAAAGGAAAAAAAGTTGTAATTTTGCAGGCTGTTATGGGTCATGATGGGACAGTGGAGGTGTGACCTGTGTATATTAGTAATTAGTCGAAAGTCAAAAGTAGAGAGGGATCAAACGGATGAGATACGAGCGAGAAGACATAGAGTCGGCGTTGTCGGTGCTGCGCAGCGGCGGTGTGTTGGTTTATCCGACGGACACGGTGTGGGGGGTCGGTTGTGATGCGACGAATGCGGCGGCGGTGGCCAAGGTGTACGCGCTGAAGCGTCGTGTGGACAGCAAGTCGATGCTGGTGTTGGTGGACAGTGTGGCGCGGCTGGAGCGTTATGTGGAGGTGCCGGATGCGGCGTGGCAGTTGCTGGAGGCTGTTTCTTCGGATAGCACCGATGAAACGTGCATGCCGGAGCAGCGTCCGCTGACGATTATCTACCCCGGTGCGCATGGGTTGGCGCCGAACCTGCCGGCGGAGGACGGCAGCGTGGGAGTGCGTGTGACGAATGAGGTGTTCTCGCAGACGCTGTGCCGACGGCTGGGGCGTCCGATAGTGAGCACGAGTGCCAACGTGAGCGGCTGTCCGACAGCGCGTTACTACGGTGAGATAGCGGAGGAGATACTGGCCGGTGCGGACTATGTGTGCCGCTATCGCCGCGAGGACACGACGCCGCATGCGCCGAGCAGTATCATCAAGGTAGGGAGTAAGAACGAGATAACGATAATACGTCCATGAAGGAGAAATACATGATACGTCATCGGTTGATGCAGTTGCTGTATGTGGCTGTAGATATGCTGTCTGCGGCGGTGGTATGGCTGCTGTTCCTGTATTTCCGCTGGTTGGCGCTGGACGGCCGTATAGCGGGTTGGGGTGATTTCATGGGACCGGCGTTTGACTTCTCGGTGAACGACAGTCACCATCCGTTGCTGGTGTTCCCGTTAGGTTGTGCGGTGCTGTACTACCTGTCGGGTTACTATATGCGTCCTGGCAAGCAGCGTTGGACGAGCTTGATAGCCAGTACGTTGACGGTGTCTGCGCTGGTGACGCTGGTGACGTTTTTTGTGGTGGTGATGGATGATGTGAGCGGTCCGGAGGACGTGATGCGTTACTATAAGTCGCTGCTGGTGCTGTTTGTGTTGCAGTCGGGTGTGTTGCTGACGTTCCGGCTGGTGCTGCACGGTTGTTTTCGTGGTCGCATGCAGCGTGAGCGTGTGTTGATACGGACGGAGGAGTACGGTTCGGACTATGAGATTTACCGCCGCATCGCGGAGCTGTTCCCGACGGGTAAGGAGATAGCGCTGACGTCGCGGGTGTATGATATACTGACGGGTGCGGCTCAGATTCGGCATATCCAGGAGCCTCCGGTGGTGGTGGTGAGTGAGCCGAAGATGTCGGACAGTGAGTTGGTGATGAAGCGGTTGTTCGATGTGACGGCGTCGCTGTTGGCGTTGGTATTGCTCAGTCCGTTGCTGTTGTTGCTGGCGCTGGGTGTGCGGTTGAGCAGTCCTGGTCCGGTCATCTATCGTCAGGAGCGTGTGGGTCTGCATGGGCGTCCGTTCCGGATACTGAAGTTCCGCACGATGGTGGAGGATGCGGAGTCGGGTGTGCCTCAGTTGTCTCAGGAGTCAGACCCTCGCGTGACACCTATCGGCCGTTGGATGCGCAAGTACCGGTTGGATGAGTTGCCTCAGTTCATCAATATCTTGCGTGGTGAGATGTCGATAGTGGGTCCTCGTCCGGAGCGCCAGTATTTCATTGACAAGATTACGGAGCGTGCGCCGTATTACTGCCTGTTGTACAAGGTACGTCCGGGTTTGACGAGTTGGGGTCCGGTGAAGGTGGGATATACGGACACGATGGACAAGATGATTCAGCGTCTGAACTACGACATTGCCTACACGGAGAACATGTCTTTGTGGCTGGATGTGAAGATACTATTCAGCACGGTGGGGGTGATAATAGACGGAAAAGGACAATGATGCGTTCGGCACCCTCGGATGGTCTGTGACCGAGACGATTATCTGCGTCTGATGACGCATTCGCGGGCGAGCCGCCCGCGTCCCAGGTGGGTGTAACTTAATAGGAAAAATACGGATGGAATCGGGAAAAATGAGTTATGATGCGGCGCTGGCTCGTGCAGAGGAGTTGGTGCGTGAGTTAGAGAGTACGGCGGCGTTGTCGGCGTCGGCATACAAGGAGCGTGCCGGTGAGGTGAAGCGGCTGCTGGACTACTGTGAAGGTATGCTTCTTGGCATGGAGCAGGAGCTGTCGGTATAGGCAGCCGTCGCTCTCTGTTACGGGGCGGTCAGCACGCATGGGTTGCGCAGGGTGAAGCAGCCGAGTCCGTCGCTGACATTGGTGTACGGCGGCACGGGTTCCTGTTGCCCCAGACTATTAGCTAACTCTTTGAGTATCTCCTGCATGATGTTGGTGTCCCCCTGTTCGGGGATGCCGCTTGGCGGGTAGAGTTGCACGCCGCGTTGGACGCGTCGGTATTGTTCGTACAGGTAGGCCTCCGCGGTCCGGCTCTCGAGGTGCAGTGACAGCTGCTCGATGCTGATGAGTGTGAAGTCCTCTTTGCGGTTGCGTGTGTCGCTCCAGAAAGCGTGTGCGTCGAGGAGGAGTTGTATGCGTCGCTGTTGTTGCAGTTGTGCGGCGGGGATATAGAGGGCGTGCTCGCTGTTGCCGCAGTAATAGCCTGACAGCTCGATGTTCAGCGCCGAAGCGAAGATGGGGTCGTTGGAGTAGATATGGTCCATGCGGAGCTGTGTCCGGCGGCGGTTGCGGCTGTTCTCTATCCGGAGGTAGGCGTTACTGAGGGCTATGCCTATCCGGTCGTCTTCCTGTCCGTGGTAGGGCAGGATGTCGATGGTCACCTCGAGCCAGAAATTGGGCAGCAGTCGGTAGTCGGCTATCCGGGCGTTGACCGGCGCGGGTGCTATTTGTCGCGCGGTTGCGGTAGGATAGGCGGGGTGTGTGACGCGGATGTCCACGGTGTCGAGTGGTTGGGGGGTAGGCATCTCCGTGGTCCAGTCGGCGCTGTTGACGCGTACGGAGACGGCCGCGTCGGTCAGTTCGCCATGCTGCTGTGTATCATAGGGTTGGTCGGAGAGGAAGGAGTGATAGACTTGTACTTGCAGGGGTGCGCCGACCTCGTTATGGGCGCTGATGGCGAGCATGGGTTGCTCTCCCTCGAGGGTGAAGTCCACCTCGCGGTAGAACATCTCGCGGCAGGCGGTGAGGCAGAGGGCGAGGAGCAGGCAGTATGTGAGGCGGGTCGTTTGCATGCGGGGGTCAGAACTTAAACTGATAACTGATGCTGGGCAGTATGGGGAAGATACTGATTTGGTAGAGTTTACCGGAGTATATATCGGCCTCGATGAACATGGGGTTCATGTGGCAATAGACGTTGTAGCAGCTGATGTTGAGTATATGTTCGGCGTCGCGGAGCCATCGAGCCCGGCTGCTGATGGGGAAGTGGTAGTTCATCGAGAGGTCGAGTCGGTGGTAGTCGGGCATGATGTATCCGTTGCGTTCGTGGAAATACTCGACGTCTCCGATGTTCGGGTCGTAATAGACTTGTGTGACGAGTGTGCCTCTGTTGCCGGTGGCATAGACCCATGTGGCGGCGATGTCGAAGCGTGGTGTTATCTGATACTGTAGCGTGATGCTCAGGTCATGTTCGCGGTCGTATTTGGCGTGGAAGGGTTTGCCGTAGTTGATTTGGTCGAACTGTCGCATGGAGCGGCTCCATGTATATCCTATCCATCCGGTGACGGGTCCCACCTTGCGTTGCGCCAGTAGCTCCACTCCGTAGCTCCATCCGTTGCCGACGACGACCTGTTCCTGCCAGTCTTTGGAGTAGCCCATGTAGGAGGCCCCCTCCTTGTATTCCAGCAGGTTGAGGCTTCGTTTGTAGTAGGTCTCGACGGTGAGTTCGACTTGTCCGAGGATATTATAGCTCAGTCCGGCGGCCACTTGCATCGAGCGCATGGGCGGTATGTCTTTGGTGACGGGGACCCACATGTCGCTGGGCAGTGAGACGGAGCTGTTGCTGAGTAGGTGGACATACTGGCTCATGTAGGAGTAACTCATCTTGAGCGCCACATCGCGGTGCAGGAGGAATCGCATGCCGACGCGAGGTTCGGCGGAGGGATAGATGCGGCCGTTGATGGCATACATGCTGAATCGTGCGCCGTAGTTGAGCCGGAACCAGGAGCACGGGGTCCATGTGTCCTCAATGTATGCGGCGAGTTCATGTCCGTGGAGGATTTCTCCTCCGATGGTGGTGTCCATGTTGAGGACTGTGGCGAGGGAGTCTCCTGTGGCGAAGAAATAGGCATTCTGCACCGAGGGTTTGAAGTGGTGGTAGGTGTATTCGATGCCGGCCTGCAGCCGATGTCGTTGGTTGGGTGTGAACTCGAGGGTGGAGGAGAGGCAGACGTCGCTAATCATGCTGTTGTAGCCCAGGTGCTGGTTGAAGTGCATGGTGGTGTCGTTATTGTTAGCGGCGGTCTGCTCCATGTTCTCGCGTAGGAGGCTGTTATAGCCGGTGTAGTGGAGTTGTGTGTTGAGGAAGAGGCGGTGGTCAATGCGGTGTTGCCAGTTGGCGGTGGCGAGTGTGTTGCCCCATGTGTAGCGCATGCCGATGCTGTAGCGTTGGTCTTGTGTCGCGTTGCGGTTGGACATCTGCATGTATTGTACATCTGCGCCGTTGTAGATACCTACGGTCAGTCGGTCTTTGTCGGAGAAGGTGTGGCTGAGTTTGGCGTTGATGTCGTAGAAATAGTAGCCGGCCCAGATGGATGCGCCGCTGCCGTTGGTGGCCATGACGGTAGCGATGAGCGGGGCGGTGAAGAGGTCGAAGTAGGTGCGTCGGGCCGAGATGTTGAAGGTGGTCTTGGCGCGCGGGGTGTAGCCTTGGCGCAGGCTGTCCAGTTGTGCCGATGTGAAGATAGGTCCTTCGACATTGAGTTTGGAGGAGATGAGTCCCACGTTGACGCCTCCATGCCAGAAGCTGTTGTTACCCTCTTTCTGCCTCACGTCGATGACGGAGCTGAGTCGTGAGCCGAAGCGGGCGGGGAAATTGCCTTTGTAGAGGGTGACGTTCTTGATGGCGTCGGCATTGAAGACGGAGAACATCCCCATGGCATGGTTGATGTTGTAGAGCGGTGCGCCGTCGAGCATGACGAGGTTCTCGTCGGGTCCTCCTCCGCGGACGTACATCCCCGCGCTTCCTTCACCTCCGGACTGCACGCCGGGTAGGAGTTGGATCGCCTTGAGCACATCGACCTCTCCTCCGATAGCGGGGATGGCGAGTATTTGTGTTACGGGTACTTCGATGGCACTCATCTGCACATTCTCCGGTGCGGAGACGGACTGATGGCCGATGACGGACACCTCCTGCAGCGTGGTGGCGCTCTTGAGGGCGAAATGGCATGTCAGGGTGGTGTGTGGGCGGCCGACGGCGGACTCGTATCCGACGTAGCTCGCCACGAGCACGGGTGTCCGGCCGGAGTCGGCGGGCAGGGACGGGATAGTGAGCGAATAGAAGCCGGCGGCATTGGTCACTGCTCCTTGCCGGGAGACGGTGTCATAGACGGCCGCCCCTATCAGTCGCTCGCCGGATTCGGCATCGGTGACATAGCCGCTGATGGTATAGCTGTGCGTGAGTTGCGCCCGGGTCAGCAGAGCGCCCAACAAGCCAAGCAGTATCATCATCGTACGTCTCATTGTGTGAAGGAGTAGGGTATTGTGGGGAGAGGGGTGGACAGGAGCCGATAGGGGGGCGTTACTCGTCGGAGAAGTGGACGAGCACGTGGCGGTAGGAGTTGAATATCTTGGACTTGCTGACAAATCCGAGGTATCGCTTATGTTCATCGACGACGGGGAGGTTCCATGCTCCGGTGTCTTCGAATATCTCCATGACTTTCTCCATGGGCATGTCATGTTGGAGGACGGCTTGCGGTGAGACCATGAGTTGTTCGACGGTGAATCGTTTATAGAGCCGCGGTTGGAACATGATGTTGCGTACCTCGTCGAGGAGGAGTATGCCTCGCAGTTGTCCGTTGTGGTCGATGACGGGGAAGATGTTACGCCGGCTCTGTGCGATTATTTTGACGAGTTCGCCGAGCGTTGTCTCGGGCAGGACGGTGGTAAGGTCGGTCTCCAGGACGCTGTCCATCTTGAGCAGGGTGAGTACGGAGCGGTCTTTGTTGTGGGTGAGCAGTTCTCCTTTCTGCGCGAGTCGCATGGCATAGAGGGAGTGTGGCTCGAAGAGCATGATGGTGAGGTATGCGACGACGGAGACAATCATGAGCGGCATGAGCAGGTGGTATCCTCCGGTGAGTTCGGCGATGAGGAAGATGCCGGTGAGGGGGGCGTGCATGACTCCGGACATGAGTCCGGCCATTCCGACGAGTGCGAAGTTGTTGGCAGGGACGTAGATGCCCATCCCGTGTAGCGCTTGTGCGAAGACATATCCGGTGAGTGCACCTGTGAAGAGCGAGGGGGCGAAGATACCTCCGACGCCTCCTCCTCCGTTGGTTGCGACGGAGGCGACTATCTTGAGTAGGATGATGAGTGTGAAGTAGACGATGATGAGTAGGGGTGTGTTGCCTAGTCGGGCGAAGGGGCTGTTATCGAAGACAGCGTAGGCGTTGTTGTTAAGCAGTTGTGTGATAGTATCATAGCCCTCGCCATAGAGTGGCGGGAAGAGCAGGATGAGTGCGCCGAGGGTGGTTCCTCCGACGAGTGCTTTGAGCCAGAAGGGACGGATATGGTTCTTGAAGGCCTGTTCGAGGCTGTTCATGCCTCGTGTGAAATAGAGCGAAACGAATCCGCAGGTGATGCCGAGCAGGAGGTAGTAGGGGATACGTTGCATGAGGAAGGGGTCGGACGAGCGGACCTCGAACATGGGCGTGTATCCTGTGAGGAAATAGGAGATGGCTGTGGCGGTGACGGAGGAGATGAGGAGAGGTGCGACGGAAGTCATGGTGAGGTCCATCATGAGCACCTCAAGCGTGAAGACCAGTCCGGCGATAGGGGCCTTGAATATACCTCCGATGGCTCCGGCGGCGCCGCATCCGATCATGAGCATCATGGTCTTCTGGTCGAGGCGGAAGAGCTTAGCGAGGTTGCTGCCGATGGCGGCTCCGGTGAGGACGATAGGTGCCTCAGCGCCGACGGAGCCGCCGAAGCCGATGGTGATGCCGGAACCGATGATGGAAGACCAGGTGTTATGGAGCTTGATGATGGATTTGCGCTGCGAGATGGCGTAGAGTATCTTGGTGATACCGTGTGATATATCGTCCCGGACGATGTATCGTACGAAGAGCGCGGCGAGTGTGATACCGATGAGCGGTGTGATGAGATACCACCACGTGCGTGTGTCGGCGATGAGTTGCTGTTCGACGAATTGTTGGATGAGGTGTATGAGTGTCTTGAGCAGTGCCGCGGCGAGGGCGGAGAAGACACCGACGAAGAAACTGAGCAGCAGCACCAGTTGTTTGGCACTGATGTGTCTTTCGCGCCAGTCGATGAACCGGTTATATGTAGCGGAGAGGCTCATATGCGGCGCTGACTATTGGTCCCATCCGATGCCCCGGTACTTGTCGAGGTCCCATTCTTCTTCGACCTCATTGAGGTAGATTGTGCCGGTTTCATCCGCATTTTCCGTCTCCGGCTCGTCGTGTTCGATGAGGTTGACGGGAATGGGTGCGTGGCTGATTTCGATGACTTGGTTCTGCTCCTTGTTGAGTTCTTCCCAGAGCATGTCTTTGAGCAGGTCAAGTCCGGTATGTGCGACGGAGGAGATTGGCAGGACGGGTATGCCGAGTTCGCGGCTGAGTGCGTCGTAGTCGATAGTGACGGGGTTGCCCTGTTCGTCGAAGAGGGGGATGTCGCACTTGGTGATAGCGAGGAGGCGTGCTTTGGTGAGCAGTTGGGGGTTATACTGTTCGAGTTCGTCGAGCAGTACTTGGTATTCCGCCCGGATGTCGGTGCTGCCGAGAGGGATGAGGAAGAGCAGGACGGCGTTGCGTTCGATATGTCTGAGGAAGCGCAGGCCGAGTCCTTTGCCTTGGCTGGCTCCCTCGATGATGCCGGGTATGTCGGCGATGCAGAAGGAGCGGTTGTCCCGGTAGTTGACGATGCCGAGTTGGGGCGTGAGGGTAGTAAAGGGGTAGTCGGCTATCTGTGGCTTGGCTGCGGTCAGGACGCTGAGGAGGGTGGATTTGCCGGCATTGGGGAACCCGACGAGTCCGACGTCGGCGAGCATCTTGAGTTGGAGGATGATGTTCCGTTCCTGTGCGGGCTCTCCGGGTTGGGCGTAGCGGGGGGCCTGGTTGGTGGCAGTGCGGAAGTGCCAGTTGCCGAGTCCGCCACGTCCGCCGCGCAGGAGTATGATACGCTGGTCATGTTCCTTCACCTCGCAGAGGAACTCACCCGTGTCTCCGTCGTAAACGACTGTTCCGCAGGGCACTTGTATAATCTTGTCTTCTCCGTCTTTGCCGAAGGAGCGGCTGTCGCCTCCTTTGCCTCCGTCGGTGGCGAGGATATGCTTCTGGTACTTGAGGTGGAGCAGTGTCCAGAGGTTGCGGTTTCCCTGCAGGATGATATGTCCTCCTCGTCCACCGTCTCCTCCGTCGGGGCCGCCTTTAGGCAGGTATTTGGCTCGGTGGAAATGCAGACTTCCCGCGCCGCCCTTTCCGGAGCGGCAGAAGATCTTGACATAGTCGATGAAGTTGGAGTCCATATGGGTGGGGGTGTTAGACGAGTCGGCTGACAACCTGTCGGATACGTTCGGCAATCTGTTGCATGTCGCCGTTGCCGTCGATGGGGTAGTAGTTCCCGCGCTGGCGGTAGTATTGTGCGATAGGTTGTGTGCGTTGGTGATAGATAGCGAGTCTCTCCCGGATTGTTGCTTCGTTATCGTCGGAGCGTCCGCTGGTTTTGCCTCGGTTGATGAGTCGTTGTATGACTTCCTGTTCGTCCACCTGGAGGTCAATCATGACGGCGTTGAGTTGTCGCTGGTTGAGCAGTTCGGTGAGGGCGTGCGCCTGGTTGAGGGTGCGGGGGAAGCCGTCGAAGATGATACCCTTGCAGTCGTCGGCACGGGTGTCGAGGAACTGTTCGATTAGTTTAATCATGTGCTCGTCGGGGACGAACTCGCCTCGTGAGATGAGGGCGTCGATCTGTTGCCCGAGTGGTGAGCCGGATTTGATTTCTTCGCGCAGGACGTCTCCTGTGGAAAGGTGTTCGAGTCCGAATTGTCGGACGAGGGGTTCGGACTGTGTACCTTTTCCGCTGCCCGGGGCCCCGCATAAGATGATGTTCAACATTGTTGTTGGTGGTTTGGAATGGTCTCCATTCCTCATTAAACAGACTAAATACATGATTCGTTAGCGCAGCTATTCCGGCAACCTACGAATCGGGTACAAAGTTACGACAAATAATCGGAATATGCAAATAAAAAGTGCGGGAGAGTGCTTTTTTGGGCGTCGACTTAAATTATTTGCCTTGCACTTTCTGCACTTTCTGCACTTTCTGCACTTTCTGCACTTTCACCATCTTAAACCATTTTGAACCATCTTGAGCCATCTTGAGCTACCTTAAACCACCTTCTACTATCTTAAAAGTGCAAATAGTGCAAATAGTGCAAAGCGTTTTTCGCTTAATTATGCCCAACGGCCTCGGCACTTCGTTAGTGGTTCTTAGTGATTCATAGTGGTTCTTAGTCGTTTACAGGGTCTCGTCGGTGTCCTTGCGCAGTCACGCGGAAGAATACGGGTGCTCCGTCGGGATTCTAAACGAAAGAGCGCAGCACTTGTCGGTGCTACGCTCTGTGGTTGCGGAGGAGGGAATTGAACCCCCGACCTTCAGGTTATGAGCCTGACGAGCTACCACTGCTCTACTCCGCGATAACGCGTCCGGATGCGGCATTTTGTTATGCTGTTTCTCGAACGGGAGTGCAAAGGTACTGCTTTTTTTTGATATGCGCAAATTTTTGTGCTAAAAAAGTGCGTTTTTTTGTAAAGTAGCAGTTAATTTGGTTATCCGACAGCCCCTTCGAGGGATACTTGCAGCAGTTTTTGTGCTTCGACGGCGAACTCCATGGGCAGTTTGTCCATGACTTCTTTGGCATATCCGTTGACGATGAGTCCGACGGCGTCCTCGGGGTTGATGCCCCGTTGTTGGCAGTAGAAGAGTTGGTCGGCGCTGATTTTGCTGGTAGTAGCCTCGTGTTCGACGGTCGCGGAGGGGTTATGTATCTGCATGTCGGGGAAGGTGTGTGCGCCGCATTGGTCGCCGAGCAGTAAGCTGTCGCACTGGCTGTAGTTGCGTGCGTTTGTCGCGTTATGCCCCATTCGGACGAGTCCCCGGTAGGCGTTTTGGCTGTGTCCGGCGGATATACCCTTGCTCACGATGCGCGAGTGGGTGTTGCGTCCGATGTGAATCATCTTGGTGCCGGTGTCGGCCTGCTGGTAGTTATTGGTCAGGGCGACGGAGTAGAACTCGGCGGAGGAGTTGTCGCCGCGCAGGATGCAGGACGGGTATTTCCATGTGATGGCGGAGCCGGTCTCCACTTGTGTCCAGGAGAGTCGCGCGTTGGTATGTGTGATGCCCCGTTTGGTGACGAAGTTGTAGATGCCTCCCTTGCCGTTCTTGTCTCCCGGGTACCAGTTCTGGACGGTGGAGTATTTGACTTCTGCGTTGTCGTGCACGATTATCTCGACGATGGCGGCGTGGAGCTGGTTCTTGTCGCGCATGGGGGCGGTGCATCCCTCGAGGTAACTGAGGTAGGCCCCCTCGTCGGCAATGAGCAGTGTGCGCTCGAACTGGCCGGTGTTGCCGGCATTGATGCGGAAATAGGTGCTCAGTTCCATGGGGCATCTCACGCCCTTGGGGATATAGACGAAAGAGCCGTCGGAGAAAACAGCCGAGTTGAGTGCGGCGTAGAAGTTGTCGGCCGGGGGGACAACGGAGCCCAGATAGCGGCGGACCAAGTCGGGATATTGGCGGACGGCCTCGCTGATGGAGCAGAAGATAATCCCCTTCTCGGCGAGGGTTTGGCGGAAAGTGGTCTTCACGGATACGGAGTCCATGACGGCATCGACGGCCATGTTGCCGGTCAGTGCGGCGCGTTCGTTGAGGGGGATGCCCAACTTGTCGAAGGTCTTCTCTATCTCGGGGTCAATGTCATTGGCCGCTTGGTCATTGTCCTTCGCGGTTTTGGGCGCGGCATAATAGGAGATAGCTTGGAAATCAATAGGCGGAATATCCAGGTGTGCCCAGGTCGGTACAGGCATGGTCTGCCATCGGCGGTAGGCATTGAGCCGGAACTGTAGCAGCCAGTCCGGCTCCTGCTTCTTGGCGGAGATGAGGCGTATGACATCCTCGTTGAGACCGGCGGGGATGACATCCGTGTCCACATCGGTGGTGAAGCCGTACTTGTACTCGCGGTTCGCTATTTGCTCTATGTCCTGTTGCATCGTGGGGCGGGTTAAAAAAAGCCACCTGACGGTGGCGTTGGATGGAGGCCGGTAGCGGAGTCAAACCGCTCTACATGGTTTTGCAGACCACTGACTAAGTCGCTCATCCAACCGGCCAAGTGCGTGAGGTCATTGCGCGGATGACCTCCGCTATCCGCGCAAGGGAAGCCCTCGCGGACTGCTTTCGGAGGAAAGCGAGTGCAAAGGTACGACATTTTTGCGAAATATGCAAGAGGAGTGTGCTTTTTTTTGCAGAAATGTTGTATATGTCGCAAAAAAATAGTACCTTTGCGCCTGTTTTTGGAGTGTGTTATCTAAATTCCTTATATATAACGATGCGTAGAATACTGATTAGTCTGGTCATATGGATGACCGGCGCGTGGTTGGGCATGGCTTGTGCCCAAGAGTTGACTGTCAGGTCTTTTGACGAAGATGTGAAGGACCTGAGTGCTGCCACCCAGTTGCGTAAGGACCTGAATGATGTGCCTTGTGCGCTGGTGAAGGTGCAGCTGACCGCCAAGGGGGCTGAGTTCTCGGGCAATGTGATGGGGGATGTGCAGTCGAAGACGAGTGAGTACTGGGTCTATATGGCGCAGGGCAGTAAGCGTCTGACCATCTCGGCTCCCGGTTACCTGCCCTTGGAGGTGACCTTTGCCGATTATGGTGTGAAGAGCCTGCAGCAGAAGATAACCTACAAGTTGGTCATCAATATACCTCAGATAGGTACACAGAAAGCGCAGCGTACCACCCAGTTCGTGCAGTTCCGCGTCTCGCCGAAGGGCGTCAACGCATCGGTGCGTGTGGATGGCGAGAGTGTGGTGCACTATGTGGACCAGGAGGGGCAGTATGGACCGGCGCTCTCCTTCGGACGGCATAAATATGTCGTCTCGGCTCCGGGCTACTACGAATACAACGGCGATGTATATGTCAACGACCCGCAGAACACGCAGATAGAGGAGGTGGCACTGGTGGCATCCTGCGGATACCTCCGCTTGGTGGCACCACGCGAGTATAACGGCGCAATGATTCTCGTCAACGGCGAGGAGAAAGGCTTGCTGCCGCTGCGTCAGGATATACGCCTCCCCAAGGGCTCCTACCAACTCATGATCAGCAAGGCTAACTACGCCCCTCTCACCCAGGCTGTGCAGATTGACGACCGTGAGCAGGTGACCACCCTGAATGTGGCTCTGGATGCTCAGTTCCTCAATATGACATTCTCTGCCCCTGAGAATGCGGAGATCTTGCTGGACGGCACGAGGATTGGCTCCGGCTCGGCTACGGCGCAGGTCAGCTTCGGCACGCACCTCGTCGTGGCACGCAAGACCGCACACCATGACAGCGAGCAGGAGATAGTCGTCGCCAAAGGCTCCGCTACCGACATCGTGCTCCAAGCCCCCGAACCCAAGAACGGTACCGTCAGCGTTTCCTCCACGCCCGGAGGAGCGGCTATCTATGTGGACGGCACCAACACCGGCAAAACCACACCGGCCTTCATCGACCTGCTGGAGGGTAACCACAAAATCATGGTACGTCTCCCCATGTACACCGATGTGACGCAGGCTGTCTCTATCCGCGAAAATGAGCAGAAACCCCTCGAACTCACCTTCGGCCCCAAGAAAACAACCTACACCGTCTCCTTCGACTCGGACGTAAAGGGTGCCACACTCTACGTCAACGGCAAGAAGATGGGCACGATGCCGATACAGGTGGAACTGCCCAATAGAGGGCACGAGATACGCGTGTACGCGTATGGATATAAGGAGTATAAAGGCTACTATAGCCCCGATGGCACCAACCTCGAGCAGAATGTCCACCTCAAGAAGAAAGTCGAGATAGACCCGCTCTCCTACTCATGGGATGCTCTCGATGACTTCTATACCACGCAGGGCAAGATACACATGGACTTCTTTGGCGTCGGCGGTAATATAGGTACCGGTCTCGGTATTGAGTTGCAGGCGCTCAACACCCGACTCTATATGTTCGAGATCCTCCCGCTCACATGGGGCATGTCGTGGAATTTCCTGAACAATAATGTGTTCGGAGGACCTGCTAAACCGAATACACTCTATACCTCAACCACCTATAGCGGAGGATATACGATGTACAACTACTGGACTCCCGGCTCCGGCACCAACCTCTACTATGCTCCCCAGTTGCGCTTCCACATTCCCTGCAAGGACAACTTGAGCTTCTACCTCGCCGGTGGGCCCCTTATCTCATGGACAAAGTATAACTGGACAAGTAACAGCAGTACGAACTACACGGATATAACCAATTATGCAACGGCTGAGAAGATAAACAGCGAGAGCGAAGTCCCCGAGTCCAAATACACCGCCAACCCCATCTGGTTCACCGCCGAGATAGGACTCAATCTGAACATCGGAGAAGTCGAGAATATGCCCTTCTACCTCCGCTACCAGAACGGCATCGTCTTCGGTATGGCCTTCACCTTCGGTAAAGAACTCTACTAAGACCCTCGAAACCATCTTGAACTATCTTAAACTATTTTGAACCATCTTAAACAAATCCCAACAATATTAACAATCGTACAAACATGAAACAGAAACTTTTCCTGACAGCTTCCGCATTGGTCTTGGCTCTGCTCATGACCTCTTGCGCTTCCGATGAGAAGTACTCCTACTACAACGCCGGCCACTGGCCTGCTTATGACACCAATACCCAGAAATGGGGCTATATTGACCGCGCAGGCAAGTTCACCATCGAGCCGAGCTATTCCTCTGCAGACTACTTCTGCGACGGACTGGCACTCGTGAAGAAAGACGGTGCTGACTGCTATGTTGATGAGCAGGGCAAAGAGTTCGCCGTCCCCGTTGCTGATGCCTACTATGAAGACTTCCGGAACGGATTCGCCGTGGTAGAACAAGACGACTCCTGCGGACTCATCAACCGCCGGTTCGAGATTGCTCTGCCCCTGCACTACAAGACCGTCGGTCATGTGACTGCTAACCGCCTTCTCTACTATCGCGAGAGCACCAAAGACGCTAAGTACGGCTTCTGCCGTCCCGATGGGACAGTCGTTATCGAACCCCAATTCGACCGCGCAAAGAACTTCGTGGGCGGACGTGCCGTGGTCGTAAAGGACGGTAAGTTTGCCATCATCAATGCCAAAGGCGAATATAGCGCCCGCGACCTCAGCTACGTGGACGTCATCTCGCTCTCAGCCACCCACTTCCTCTTCCAGAAGAACCTCATCGGCGGTTATGGCATCATGGACGAGGCCGGTAACGAAATTATTGAAGCACGCTGGAGTGCATACAAGCCTTTCGCTAACGGAGTGCTACCCGTATGCGACAACTCCGGCAAATGGGGTGCTGTCAATGAGTATGGAGAAACGGTTCTTCCCTTCAAATACGACGCCATGGACGAGTTCTTCGACGGCTATACCGTAGTCAAAGAAGGTGATAACTACAAACTGATTGATGCAGAAGAGACGGTTGTATTCAATGGCGGTAGCAGCGATATACCTCTCGGCGAGTTCAACGGACTAATCCTGGTGATGCGTCCTAACTCGCTCATCAACGCTGAGTACCGCTGGCAAGACATGGACGGCAAGTTTGTCTATAGCTGGACCGGACTGCTCAATGCTAACTTCCGCGTGCCTTTCCTGCGCAAGTGATTAGACTAACCCTGCATGCCCGCCTCTACGGCCGCATGCACACGCGCTATAGCCTCGGCCGACTGGTCGGGGCTATATTGTGATAACTCGATAGGCTCGCCGACATGCATGTGAACAGGCACCCGGTGAATAAACTTGTCGCCCTTGTGGATAACGTCGTAGCAGCCTGTCAGTGATATCGGAATAACCGGCAGCTTCAGGTCCATCGCTATCTGGAACGCACCGCGCTTGAACGCACCCAGACGACCGTCCTTCGTCCGCGTACCCTCCGGGAAGATGACCGTGCATATACCGTTGCGCAATGTCTGCTCTACCTTGCGGATGCTCGCTACTGCCGCACGAGGATTACTCCTGTCTATATACACGTGCCCGCATACCGCGCACGCCGTCCCGACGAACGGTATCTTCCGCAATTCCTGCTTCATCAGGAACTTGAATATCACTGGCAGCCAACCGTATATCAGAAACACATCACACAGCGACTGGTGGTTGCTCACGAACACATACGACTGCCCCGGGCGGATATGCTCCAGCCCTGTCACACGGACCGGCAGCAACATCAGGTAGAAGAACGAACGCGACCAGAATGCCTGTATCGCATGGATGAAACGTGAATTGGGCCACGCCATCCACACAATCGTCATGATGGCGGTAAACAACGTAATCAATGCAAATATCGGCCAGGCGATAAGGTATTGATAGACAATATAAAATGGCAATAACACTCGCTTCATGTCAGTAGATTTAGTAGGTGATTAGTAGGTTGTTAGTAGGTGATTAGTATGTTATTCGCGTAACAGAATGCTGCACACGTACTTAATTCTCGTTCAGCCGCATCATGAATCCGCGGTACAATGCGCAGATACGACGTATCTCGTCCCATGTCTCTTCCGGCAGTTTCGTGCCGATAATCTCCACCACACGACCCGCGGCTATCGTGCCTATCTCACAGCAGCGTCTTATATCAAAGCCGTCCGCCAAGGCATATAAGAATCCGCCCGCGTACAGGTCGCCTGCGCCCGTCGAGTCCGTGCACGAACTCGTGATGGCGCCGATATGATATTGCTTGTCGCCGCGGCGGACATAACTGCCCCGCTTGCCCACTTTCACCACCGCGATATCACACTCCTTCGCTATGGACTCCACGGACTCCTCGGGATTCAGGTGCGTGTAGGCGTAGGACTCGTCCTCGTTGGCAAACACGATGTCCACGTAACGCTTAATCAGGTCACGCAAAAAATCACGGTTGTCCGTCACGACATTGTAACTCGCCATGTCGATGCTCACCAGACAGCCTTGCTCCTTCGCCAAACGGATGGCCTTCTCTATTAACTCATGATTCTGGACCAGGTAGCCCTCTATGTGGAATATGTCATAGCCCACGAACGCTTCCTTGCTGATATCGTCGGCCTGCATGTCCGCGGCTGCACCCAGGTATGTCGCAAACGTGCGCTCGCCGTCCGGCGTAATCAGCACTATGCTGCAACCCGACATGTCCGACTGGGAGGTCAGCAGCATCGTCTTCACGTTGTTCTTCAGCATGTCGTCGCGGTAGAAATCACCCACCTCATCGTTGCCGATCTTGCCGATGAATGCCGCCTTGCCGCCTAACGCCGCTATCGTGTTTATCGTGTTGCTCGCGCTTCCGCCGGCAACCATACGCTTCCTTACCGACGCAAAACGCATCTGGATACACTCCGCCTGCTCCATCGTTATCAGATTCATCGAACCCTTCGGAAGACCCAATTCGCGCAAATCGTCCTCCGACACCTGAAGCAATACGTCTGTCAGGGCATTACCCAACCCTAATACCTTCTTCATCTTGTAACAGAACTTTTATGCAGATTTACCACCTGCAACGTGACCAATATCTATCTTTTTTGAATATTTTTTGCAAAGATACGCATTTTTTTTCAAAAAAACTTGCACATATAAAAAAAAAGCAGTAATTTTGCATCCGCTTTTGGAAAGGAACACTCCCGAACAGAAGCTATCCTAACACGCTTCCTTAGCTCAGTCGGTTAGAGCATCTGACTGTTAATCAGGGGGTCCAAGGTTCAAGTCCTTGAGGGAGCGCAAGCGCGACTGCCACACGGCGGTCGCGCTTTATTATATCTTTTTTATAGAAAAAAGTTATAAACCCGTTGTATGATTCAAAAAAAAGTTGTAATTTTGCACAATTTTACTGACAACTGCACAGAATTATCCGAAACGGTGCCCGGTGCACCACTAAACCATACTAAACAACACCAACATGGGATTATTTAGCTTCACAAAAGAAATCGCTATCGACCTCGGTACAGCCAACACCATCATCATCTGCGACGATAAGGTCGTCGTTGACGAACCTTCTGTCGTCGCCATCAGCGTCGCGGAGAACAAGATGGTCGCTGTCGGGCGAAAAGCACAACAAATGATTGGAAAGGGAGGTACCCGAATCAACACCATCCGACCGCTGCGGGACGGTGTCATCGCCGACTTCAACGCCTGCGAGATGATGATACGAGGCATGATTCGCATGATTCCCAAGCAGACACAACTCTTCTCTCCCAGCCTGCGAATGGTCGTCTGCATCCCCTCCGGTAGTACCGAAGTCGAGATTCGTGCCGTCCGCGACTCCTCCGAGCACGCAGGCGGACGCGATGTATATATGATTTACGAGCCTATGGCCGCCGCTATCGGTATGGGCATCGACGTCGAGAGTCCTGAGGGATGTATGATTGTGGACATCGGAGGCGGTACTACCGAGATTGCCGTCATCTCGCTCGGAGGCATCGTCAGCAACAAGTCCATCAAGATTGCCGGTGACGACTTCAACGCCGACATCATCGAGTATATGGGACGTATGCACAACCTCCGTATCGACGAACCGACTGCCGAACGAATCAAGATACAAGTCGGCTCCGCATTGCCCGAACTCGAAGACGCCCCAGAAGACTATGTCGTTATCGGTCCTAACAAGGTGACGGCCCTCCCCATGCAGGTCCCCGTCTCCTATCAGGAGATTGCACACTGCCTCGAGAAATCCGTCTCCAAGATAGAGGGAGCCGTACTGCAAGCACTCGAATCCACACCCTCCGAGCTCTATGCCGACATCGTCAAACGAGGAATCTTCCTCGCCGGCGGCGGTGCACTCCTGCACGGACTCGCTAAACGATTGTCTGACAAGATAAATATCCCCTTCCATGTCGCCGACGACCCGCTCCACTCCGTGGCACGGGGAACAGGCGTTGCGCTCAAGAACGTCAATAACTTCGGCTTCCTCATCCGCTGATGCAGGACCTGCTCAAGTTCATACTGAGATACGGCAACTTCCTGGTGTTCCTGCTCCTGGAAGTTGTTGCTTTATTGCTCGTCTTGACATACAACGACTATCCGCGCAGCACCGCCTTCTCCACGGCTAACTCACTCGTCGCTACGCAGTACCGCATGCGCAGTAATGTCACTGACTATTTCGCCCTCAAACAAACCAACAACCTCCTCGCCGAGGAGAATGCCTTTCTGCGCTCGCAGTTGGATGCCTGCGGGACACTGCCGGACGACTCGGTGCGCCGACAGAACACGCAGGGAGCCTTCTGCTACTTCCCGGCGCGTGTCATACAGGCGGACACCTACGATAAACACAATTACCTGACTATCGACCGGGGCGCCGCGCACGGACTCCGGCAGGGCATGGGTGTACGCTCCGTCACAGGAGCTGTCGGAGTAGTCAGCACCGTGGGCGAACACTATGCCGTCATCATTCCTCTCATACATACCCGCTCACGCCTCTCCTGCCGGTTCCTCAAAGACGGCTATGTCGGCACGCTCCGCTGGGACGGACAGGACGTCTTCCACGCCATGCTCGATGACGTGGCGGTACACGAGCAGGTCGCCGAGGGAGATACCATCATCACCAGCGGACTGACCAACGCCTTCCCCGAAGGAGTGCCCGTCGGTGTGGTGGAGAAATGTACGCTCGCGCAGGGTGCCTCTTACTATACGATTCGCCTGCGGCTGCTCACCGACTTCAAACGCTTGCGGTACGTGCAGGTCCTCAGTAACCTGCATAGCGAGGAAATAGAATCACTCACGGATGGATTGGATTAAGCAAATAGTACGGATGCTTCTGGTCATGGCCCTCCAGGTGCTGCTTTTCAACCAACTGCAGCTCTATGGTCTGTGCCGTCCCTATGTCTATGTGCTGTGCCTGCTTATGATGCCGGTCACACTGCCGCTGACGGTTGATATGCTTGTCGGTGTGGCGCTCGGACTGGTCATGGACATCTTCTGTAACTCGCTCGGAATACATATGGCCGCCTGCGTTCTGGTCATGTTCCTTCGCCATCGGATGTTGCGCAACGCCGTAGCCGATTTCGAACGACTGACCGGTGAGGTCGCTATCGCATCGGTCGGGCTGGAGGTCTTTATCCGCTATAGTGCAGCGCTTATCCTTATCCACCATGCGGTCATCTTCCTGCTTAGCGCATGGGGATGGGCACATCTGGGATGGAGCCTGCTCCAGACACTCGTCAGCTCTGTGGTCACCTTCCTGTTGGTGATGCTTTATTGTATCGTACATGACCGATGATTAACGACCGCTTCTATAGAAGACGCTATGTCATCAGTGCTATCGCTGTCGGCGTAGTGCTGCTCTATGTCAGCCGCCTTTTCTACCTGCAAATCATCGACCAATCGACGCGCGACAAGGCCGACAACAACGCCCTCCTCCGGCAAACGGTCTATCCCTCCCGAGGACTCATCTACGACCGTAACGGCGAACTGCTCGTCTTCAACCAACCCATCTACGAAGTGACCGTCATCACACGCGAGATGGGCCGTGATTTTGACACGCTGGGCTTCTGCCGCTCTTTGGACATAGACACTGCGCTCTTCAATACACGCATGACCGCCATGCGCAAGAACCGCGGCTTCTCACGCTATACGCCTCAGGTCTTCCTCGCACAACTCGGCAAGAACGATGTGGCAGCCTTGCAGGAAGAACTCTACCGCTTCCCCGGTATAGGCATCCGCAAACGTACCCTGCGCGATTACCGGTATAATGCTGCGGCACATGTGTTAGGCAGTGTCGGAGAGGTCAATCAGCGCGACCTGGACCGCGACGCATGGTATAGCGCCGGAGACTACTCGGGACGCGACGGCTTGGAACGGACCTACGAACGTGAACTGCGTGGAGAGAAAGGCGTAGAGATACTCATGCGCGATTCGCGGGGACGTATCCAGGGGGCATACAAGGACGGCCAACTGGACCAACCGGCCCATGCCGGCACGGACATCACAGTCACGCTCGACATCCGCCTCCAGATGCTGGCCGAGGAGTTGCTGCGGGGCAAGATTGGCTCTATCGTAGCCATCGAACCGGCTACCGGCGAGGTGCTTGCCTTGGCCAGTAACCCCGCATGGAACCCTCGCTTGCTCGTCGGCAAAGAGCGCTCGGCTAACTACGGGCGTCTGCTCAATGACCCGACCAAACCGCTCATGAACCGTGCCACGCAGGCGACTTATCCGCCCGGCAGTACCTTCAAGACACTGCAGGCACTCGTCTGCCTGCAGGAACGAGGTATCACACCCGGCACTGTCTATCCCTGCTCCGGACCGGCCTCCTCCCCCATCAAGTGCACACACCACCACGGGAGTCCCGTCTCCCTCACCAATGCCATCGAACAGAGTTGCAACCCCTATTTCTGGTGCGCCTTCCGCGACATGCTCCAGCACGACGGGTACGGACGCCAGAACGAACTCTTTCGCAAACGCTATGCGCTCTGGCGCGACGATATACTGTCCTTCGGACTCGGGCAACGCTTCGAGGACTCCGATATCGGGGAGCAATCGACCGGCAGTATCCCCTCTACCCGGCTATATGACAAGTTCTATGGCAAGACCGGGTGGAAAGCCATCACCATCCGCTCGCTCTCTATCGGACAGGGCGAGATACTCCTCACACCGCTGCAGCTGGCTAATCAGGCGGCCACTATCGCCAATGGCGGATGGTTCGTCACTCCCCACCTCAACCGCCATGACTCGCTCCGCACACGCATCCACCATACCGCAGTGGACTCCGTCTGGTTCCCCTATGTGCAGGAGGGTATGCGACGGGTGATGACGAACGGTACCGGACGACACCACGCCATAGACAGCCTTCATATGTGCGGTAAGACAGGCACCGTGCAGAACCCGCACGGACGGGACCACGCTATCTTCATCGGCTTTGCTCCGCAGGAACACCCGCAGATAGCCGTGGCCGTAGTGGTGGAGAATGCCGGATTCGGCGCGACATGGGCCGCACCGATGGCATCACTCGTCATGGAGCAGTACCTCAATGATACCATCGCACGACCCGCCCTGCGCCAACATATGTCCACCACCATACTCAACGAACAGGTACAGATAAGCCGATGAACACCCGACGCGGAAATATATTGCTCGATATCGACTGGACCACCGTCCTGCTCTTCCTTGTGCTTATGTTCTTCGGATGGATGAATATCTATGGCGCCAGTTATAACTTCGACCAGACATCCATCTTCGACTTCAGCAACCGTGCCGGTAAGCAGTTCGTCTGGATGATGGGGGCGCTGCTGCTGGGCAGCGTCATCCTCCTGATTGATTATAAGGTGTGGGATGTGCTGGCTTATATTATCTATGGCATCGTGCTGCTTGTTCTGCTCGCTACACCCTTTCTCGCCCACTCGGTCAAAGGCTCCTACAGTTGGCTCTCTCTCGGACCCGTCAGCCTCCAACCCGCTGAGTTCGCCAAGGGCTTTACCGCTCTCGCGGTGGCTAAGTATATGGGACGCTACGAGTACCGCCTGCGTACATGGCGCGACATGGTCATCCCCTTTGCCCTGATTGGCATACCGATGTTCATTATTATGGTCATGCAGCGCGAGACTGGCTCTGCATTGGTCTTCGCCGCCTTCCTGCTGGCGTTCTATCGCCAGGGCATGAGCGGCTATATCCTGGCCTGCGGTGTGGCGGCCGTGGCGCTCTTTATTATGGCCATACGCTTTGGACAGACAGCCTTGCCCTTGGGAGTCGGTAGTGTCGGAACACTCCTCTGTATGCTTCTGCTGATAGGAGTGCTTCTCTATTTCCTTTTCCGGGAGCGCCTCACGTTGCACGCTTGGATAGTCATCGGACTGACTCTCCTCGCCTACGGAGCGGGAGCCTTGCTCTGTATATGGTTCCGCTTCAACTTCAACATCCTCAGCCTCACACTCGTCTCGGTCTATGCCGTCTATGCGGCCGTGTTGGGAGGGGTCTTCCGGAAGAGCCGCCTCTATCTACTCGCCGCCTTCACTGTCCTGTGCCTCGGCTATACTCAGGCCTGCAACTTCGTCTTCAACAAGGTCCTGCAGCCGCACCAGCGTATCCGTATAGAGGTGCTCTTCGGTATGAAGGATGACCCTACAGGCGCCGGTTATAATGTGAACCAGGCCAAGATAGCTATCGGCTCCGGACGACTCTTCGGCAAGGGCTTCCTGCAGGGCACCCAGACCAAACTGCGTTTCGTGCCCGAGCAGGATACGGATTTCATCTTCTGTACGGTCGGCGAGGAGTGGGGATTCCTCGGCTCATGCGCCCTGCTGGGCATCTATCTGTGGTTCATCCTGCGACTCATACACCTCGCCGAGCGCCAGCGGGACACCTTCAGCCGTATCTATGCCTATATCATTGCCTGCATTTTCCTCTTCCATCTGACTATCAATGTCGGCATGGTCCTCGGGCTGCTACCGGTGATTGGTATTCCTCTGCCTTTCTTCAGTTACGGAGGCTCCTCCCTGTGGAGTTTCACGCTCTTCCTCTTTATCCTCTTGCGTCTTGATGCGGCTCGGTTGGAGAAGCTGCATGGCGCCGTCTGATGCTGTGCGCCACCGTTACCTGACCGTTACCTGACCGTTACCTGACAGACCCGACTGGGACGCGGGCGGCTCGCCCGCGACAATATATAGAAGACTCCCGCGGAATCCGCAGGAGTCTTACTATAGGATAACCTATGCAGATACGCTTAGCGTACGCGCTCGCAGTAGCTGCCGTCGCGTGTATCCACGCGGATAATCTCACCCTCGTTCACGAAGAGCGGCACACGAATCTCGGCGCCGGTCTCCAGCGTAGCGGGCTTTAGTGTGTTGGTCGCTGTATCGCCCCTCAGACCGGGCTCGGTATAGGCAACGGCCAGTTCTACCTTCGTCGGCAGCTCGGCAAACAGGATTGTCTCCGTCGATGCGTCGCTGACAACATCTACCACGAAACCTTCCTTCAGGAAGTCCACACCCGTAATCAGGTCGTGCGCAATAGGTACTTGCTCGAAGGTCTCCTGGTTCATGAAGATATAGTCTTCACCTTCTTTGTACAGATATTGGAACGGACGGCGTTCTACGCGTACGTCTTCCAATTTCTCGCCGATATTGAAGCGGCGCTCCAGTACGCGGCCGTCCACTACATCCTTGAATTTGACACGCATAATGGTGTTGCCCTTGCCGGGTTTCACGTGCAGGAACTCGATTACGAAATACAAACGGCCGTCCATGCGAATGCAAACGCCGTTCTTAATGTCTTGTGAGTTAATCATAACTTGCTTGGGTTTTTAGTATTTATAATGTGCTGATTTATGCCTTCTTTTCCGAGTGCAAAGGTAGTATAAATTTTCCATATACGCAAAAAAAACGGGATTTTTCTTGTGTGTGTCATAAAAAAACACTAATTTTGCAGCCTAATTGTGTATGATTATGGAAGCAATTCGACAATTTTTCGGTCCGTTTGACATATGGCAGGTTCTGTCCTCCTTCATCTTCCTTATTGCCATCATCGACCCGTTCGGCAATATCCCGGTCACTATCGCTATGGAGAAGAGGGGCGTGAAGATACATGCCGACCAGGTCTGTATAGCCAGTATCGTGATACTCATGTCCTTCCTCTTCCTGGGCGAGTGGATACTGAAGATTTTCGGCGTGCAGATAGAGTATTTCGCTATCGCCGGCGGCTTCATCATCTTCCTTATGGCGCTTGAGATGATTCTGGATATCACTATCTTCCAGAACGACAAGTTGGAGGGCGAGTTGCAGGGAACGGGCTCTATTGTCCCGCTGGCGTTCCCGATGTATGCAGGACCGGGGGCTTTTACCGCCCTGCTTGCTATCACCGCCGAGTACTCTATCAGCAACCTCTGTATCTCGCTCATATTGTGTATGCTTGTGCTCTATCTGGTGCTCGTCGGCACCAATTGGCTCACCAAATATCTGGGCCCGACGGCTCTCTACATCACACGCAAGTTCTTCGGCATCATCGTGCTCGCTATCGCTTGTAAACTCATGTTCGGCAATATAGTGGCCCTGTTCCGTATGGTGTTTGCTTAATACGGAATAGGTACGGACAATGTCTAGGATTGATACGGAAATATACCGGAATTTATACTACCCTAAATTTATACTACAATGAAACCCTACTCAGAGATGAAGATAGCCATCGCAAGTGACCATGCGGGCTATGGATTGAAGCAGCAGATTATCCTGTTCCTGGAGGACAACGGAGCTCATGTGCATGACTTCGGCTGCAACTCTACAGACAGTTGTGACTACCCCGACTATGCTCATCCCTTGGCGCAGGCTATCTCGGAAGGGAAGTTTGACCTCGGAATAGCTATCTGCTCCACAGGCAACGGCATCACCATGACCTGCAACAAACATTTCGGCGTCCGTGCCGCCCTGTGTTGGGACACTCCGCTTGCCGAGTTGGCCCGCAGGCATAACGACGCCAACATCCTCGGCCTGCCTGCTAACTTTATCTCAGCCCCCAAGGCGCTGCAGATTGTGAGCACGTTCTTCTCAACCGATTTCGAGGGCGGGCGTCATGCACGTCGCGTGGAGAAGATCCAACTGTATTAAATCCAATGAGACCGGTCTTTACATTCCGTCGGATAGCGAACACGCTATTGGCGGAATGTTCGTGTCTGTTGGGGCGCATGGGCGTTGTGCGTCTCTTGCATCATGCGCCGACTTTTGTCAGCGTGGAGCCTGCCGACTATTGTCAGTTGCGTTGTCCGCAATGCCCCGTCGGACGTGGAGACGGAGGGCGAGAACGGGGGAGGCAGATGTCTCGCGCACTTATGCATAAGGTGCTTGAGGCCGTGGGGAGCCGCGCACATACGATGCAGTTCTATTTTCAAGGAGAGCCCCTGCTCAACAAGGACCTGCCGCGGTTGATACGTATGGCACACGATGCAGGACTCTATACTGTCGTCTCCACGAACGGCCAGGCGCTGGATGCCGCGATGGCGCGCCGTCTGGTTGCCGCGGGGCTCGACCGGCTTATCGTCTCTATGGACGGGCTGACGGACGCCAGTTATAGTGCCTATCGCCGGGGAGGCAGTCTGCAACGTGCACTCGATGCGATGCGACTGACAGCCACGGCGCGGGGCGCACGGCGTCATCCGCTCATCGAGATGCAAGTGCTGCGCTTGCGTTCCAATCAGGACGAGTGGGGCCATATGCGACGCACATACCGCACGCTGGGTGCCGATAGACTGGTCTTCAAGACTGCCCAGTTCTATGACTATGCCGACGGGAATCCCCTGATGCCCTCAGACGAACGCTATAACCGCTATCGGAGGGATGAGAAAGGGCGGTACTATCCGAAGAAATCCGGTGGCGGATACTGTCGCCGGATGCTCACGGGTTGCGTCATCACGGCCTCGGGGGATGTCCTTCCTTGCTGCTATGACAAGCAGGCCCGCTATGTCTTCGGGAATATCCTGTCCATGGACCGGCCCGCTTCCGAATGGGACGCCGTCTGGCATGGAGCGCAGGCCGCCGCCTTCCGCCACCGTGTCTTCGCCGGTGCCCGCGACATCCCCATCTGTCACAACTGTGCGCGGTAGCACCAAGACCGCTACGCTAAGAGTCAAAAGTCGAAAGGCAAAAACCAAGTATGAGACCGACTGAGACACCCGGAACGCGGGCGGCTTATGGCTTTTCCCGATAAATAAATGTTCAATCCCCGCCGCTTTTGTGCCTTGCCGCTTCTCCTTTGTACCTTGTACATTGTCCTGTCTTATCCTGAAATAGGTTTACTCATAAAACGAATAAAAAGTGTCAAATTTTAAGATTTTAGTTTTATGAAGCGAACACTAAAACATTATTCTCAGTCGTTCAAGCAACAAGTTTTGGATGATTATTTTCAGTCTCGTA
>JAFUUE010000091.1 GCA_017483945.1 Paludibacteraceae bacterium
AGAGTCGTATGACTCTCCTTTTGCGGTGCCGACGAGACTCGAACTCGCGACCTCCGGCGTGACAGGCCGATATTCTAACCAACTGAACTACAGCACCATTTTTGTGATCCATGCAGGATTCAAACCTGCAACCCCCACATCCGTAGTGTGGTACTCTATTCAGTTGAGCTAATGGACCCTGCTATGAGTAGCAAATATGTCAATGTTCTGCTTTCGTTTCAAAAGCGGGTGCAAAGGTAATGCTTTTTTTTGATATGTGCAAATTTTTTGGCCACTTTTTTCAAAAAAAACGCATTTTTCTTTGTTTTTGCCTTTTGGAACGCCCCGTTTGTGCGGGATGAGGGGGGTGGGATGAGGGGAATGCCGGTCAGACGGTGGCCTCTATATTCCACATGAACGCGCGTACGCCCACCTCCGGGTTGCGCGCGTCGAGTTGGCGTACTGCCCGGAGCAGCGGTTCCACTTGTTCGTCCTCTACGACGGTGATGACTGCCGAGTTCATTTCCGGCCATGTGTGTGTACCTCGCCGGGGTTCGCCGCCGTTAGTGCCGCGTCCCTGCACTTGCTCGAAGAAGGTGAATCCGTGCACCCCCAGCGTGTCGAGCATATACTCTACGCGCTCGGTGTTTGCCTGATTGAATACGATAAAGACACTTTTCATATAGACTTGTTTTTAGGTTGCAAAGGTAATGTTTTTTCCTTGTTTATGCAAGCATGTGTGCATTTTTTTTGGATTTTCTTGCATGTTTGCGGGATTATTTGTACCTTTGCAGTCCTGAAAAATAACGTACTATCATGAATACAACCATCATCCAACGTCTGAATGCGCTCCGCGAGTTGATGCGTGAGCACGGTTTGAGTGCTTATATTGTACCGGGTACCGACCCGCATGCCAGTGAGTACATGGCGGCTCACTGGACGGAGACCACGTGGCTGTCGGGTTTTACCGGTGAGGCCGGCACCGTTGTTGTCACCCTTGACGAGGCGCTGCTCTGGACGGACAGCCGTTACTACCTGCAGGCCGGTACCGAACTGGCCGGCACGACGGTTCTCCTCATGCGTGAGTCGGACATTGACTGCCCCTCTATAGCCGAGTGGCTGACAGCCCATATGGCTCCCGGGCAGTGTGTCGGTGTCAATCCGGAGATGTGGAGTGTGGACGCTTATGCCGCTCTGCGCGACCGGCTCTCGCAGGGGCGTATCGGTCTGAGCAGCATCGACCTTATCCTGCCCCTGTGGACGGAGGGTCGTCCGGCTATCCCCCGCACGCCGCTCTACGCGTATGACGTCCGTTATGCCGGCGAGTCGGTCGGCGACAAGCTGGCGCGTATCTGGGCGGGGCTGACCGCCAAGGCACCGGAGGGCGACTGGGCACTCATCGTCAGCGCGTTGGACGAAATCATGTGGCTGCTCAATATCCGCGGCGCGGATGTGGAGTACAACCCCGTGGTCATCTCCTACCTGGTCCTGGAGCGGGAGCGTGTGACGCTGTTTGTGTTGTCGGACAAGGTCGATGCCGCCGCTGCGGCGTACCTCCGTGAACAGGGCGTCAGTGTGCGCGAATACGGGGATGTCTATCGCTATATCGGCACGCTGCACGGCACTATCTTCTACGACGGAGCCCGCGTCAACGAGGCGCTCTATGAGGCGGTTCCCGAGGACTGCCGGCGCGTCAATATGCAGTCGCTTATCCTGCGTGACAAGAGCCATAAGAACGCGGTGGAGTTGGAGGGCGAGCGTATCGCCATGCGCCGTGATGCCGTTGCGCTCACGCGCTTCTTCCGCTGGTTGGAAGAGGAGGCTTTCGCCGATGGGCGCACCCAGACCGAGTGGACGCTGATGGAGCAACTACACGCGTTCCGGGCCATGGGGGAGAACTTCGTCACCGAGAGCTTCGGCACCATAGCCGGTTATCGCGCCAACGGCGCTATCGTCCATTATGCGGCCACGCCGGATAACTGCGCCGAGGTGCATAACTCGGGCATGCTCCTGCTGGACTCCGGCGGGCAGTACCTGGACGGCACGACGGACATCACCCGTACCGTCTGGCTGGGTGCGTTGCCGGAGGAGGGCAGTGCCGAATACGAGGATTTCCTGCGTGCACAGCGGGACTACACACTGGTGCTCAAGGGGCATATAGCCTTGGCGTCTGTCCGCTGGCCTCGCGGCACCCGCGGCAACCAGTTGGACGCGCTCGCCAAGCAGTTTATGTGGCAGGAGGGTATCACCTTCGGCCACGGCACCGGCCACGGCGTCGGCCATTTCCTCGGCTGCCATGAGGGCCCGCAGAATATACGCACGGACATGAACCCGACCGTGCTGGAGCCCGGGCAGATATGCTCGGACGAGCCGGGCATCTACCGCACCGGCAAGTGGGGCGTACGTATAGAGAACCTGGTGGCGGTGACGGAGGTGCCGCAGACCGACGTGACGACCACAGACGACCGCTGGCTGTGCTGGGAGACGCTGACGCGCTGCTACTACGACACGCGCCTCATCGACCGTACGCTCCTGACGGACGACGAGCGGCGCTGGCTCAACGACTACCACGCGCGTCTCCTGGCGGAGATGATGCCGCTGCTGGCTCCCGCCGATGCCGCCTGGCTCGCGGGTAAGTGCCGGGAGATATAACAGAAGAGAAGAGACTAACGCACGGCTCCTGCCATCCCCAAGGTGGCAGGAGCCGTGTTCTATGTCGCGGGGTCAGCGGCTGCAGCGTGAGGGGAACTCACCGTACTCCTCGAACGTGTAGTTGAGGAAGTCGTTCATCGGCTTGGCGGCGCGGGAGAGCTCCATGACGAGGTCGAGGAAGTCGGGCGCGCAGACCTGTTCGTCCGTGAGGGGGGCGGAGACGGTGTAGGACTTGCGTTTGAGCCAGTCGGCATGCACGAAGTCGGGGTCGAAGCTCGCGGGGACCTTCTTGAGCATGTAGTCGGTGTCAAAGTCCGTGAAGAAGCGTTGCCACTCGGGCTGCGCCATGATGCCCTCTACCTCGTCGTAGTTGGCCTCTATCTCGGTGCGGAGGGCCTTGAGCAGTTCGGGTGTGGGGCCCCAGATGCCTGCGGCGAACATGCAGTGTCCGGGCTGCAGGTGGACATAATATCCTCCGCGCATGCTCTTCTTGCCGCCCTTGACGGCGGGGAAAGCGCCGAACCACTCTTTATACGGCCGTTTGTCGCCGGAGAAGCGCACGTCGCGGTAGATGCGCCATATGCAGTCGCGCGGTGTGAGCGGCGCCATCTCGGGCTCTATCTCGACGAGTCGGCTCAGCCAGTCGGCGGTGAAGGCCTCGAAGTGGCGGTGGCAGCGGGTGTAGCGTTCCTTGTTGAGCAGGAACCAATCGCGGTTGTTATTGCACGCCAGTTCGTTTAGGAAATCAAGTATCTCTCTCATAATCAGTCGTTGTATAGTTGTTGCATGCAGCGCGCGAGGGCATCCGTCCAGTAGGGGACGGGGACGTTATAGACGCGGCGTATCTTTTGTTTGTCCAGCACGGAGTAGTGGGGGCGGGGCGTGCGGTACTGATACTCCTCGCTGCGGATGGGGCGGACCGCACAGGTGATGAGGGGCATCTGCTCAGCGGGCTTGCCCTGCCGGTAGGCGAGGAGCAACTGCTGCGAGTTGTAGAGCTTGTGTATCTGTACGGTGAAGTCGTACCAGGAGCAGACGCCCTCGTCGGTGAAGTGGTAGATGCCGGGGAACCAGTCCTCTGTCTCGATAATCATCCCGATGGCGGCGGCGAGGTCGGCGGCGTAGGTGGGTGTGCCTATCTGGTCAAAGACTACGCCCAATTCGTCGCGCTCCAGTCCGAGGCGTATCATGGTCTTGACGAAGTTGTTGCCGAAGGCGGAGTAGAGCCATGCGGTGCGCAGGATGATGGCGTCGGGGCAGACGGCGAGGAGCCGCTGCTCTCCCTGCAGTTTGGTGCGTCCGTAGGCGGTGCGCGGTGCGACGGGGTCATCCTCGCGGCAGGGCAGGTGCTCGTCGCCGCTGAAGACGTAGTCGGTCGATACATGGATGACGCGGCACCCGGCGCTGCCGAGGTTCTCCACGGCGTCGGCGTTGATGCGTGTGGCGGTAGGCTCGTCTTCCTCGGCCTTGTCCACGTTGGTGTACGCAGCGCAGTTGACGATGAGCTCTATCGCGTGGGTCTGCACGTACTGATGGACCGCCTCGCGGTCGGTGATGTCAAGCACCTCGACGGGCACGGGGCTGTCGGCCGGTGCGATGATGTCGGTATAGAAGAAGCGGTGGTCGGGATGCAGCGGCGCTTGCAGGCGCATCTCGTTGCCCAGTTGGCCATTGCAGCCGGTGATAAGGATGTTCATAGTATTCAATACTCGATAGTCGGATAACCTCCGTATTTTCAGTGTGTTGCGGTAGTGGGTAACAGACCTGGAACAGACCTGGAACAGAGCTGACCCTGCTTCCGCCCATAAAATCAGGCTCTTGCATGCGTCAGGTAACGGTCAGGTAACGGTCAGGTACGGGTCAGGTACGGGTCAGGTACGGGAGCCGGACGCGTTAGTCGAGGTCGCGGAACACGTCGCCGAGGTCGCGCAGCAGGGGGTGCTTCCCGTCTTTCTCGCTGAGGATGCGGTCGGCCTTAGGGATGCGCCAGTCGATGCCGAGGGCCGGGTCGCTGAGCAGCAGCCCGCCGTCAGCCTCGGGGTGGTAGAGGTTGTCGCATTTATAGGTGAAGACGGCCGTGTCGCTGAGCACGGAGAAGCCGTGGGCGAAGCCCCGCGGGATGTAGAACTGCCGGTGGTTGTCGCCGGACAGCTCCACGGCGAAGTGTTGCCCGTAGGTGGGGCTCCCGTGCCGCAGGTCCACTGCCACATCGAGCACCCGCCCCGAGAGGCAGGATACCAACTTGGCCTGGGTGTAGGGCGGACGCTGGAAATGCAGTCCGCGTACGACTCCGTAGCTGCTGCACGACCGGTTATCCTGCACGAAGCGTGCGGTGATGCCCGCGGCGCGGTACCGCTCTTCGTTGTAAGTCTCTTCGAACCACCCGCGGGCGTCGCGGAACACCTGCGGCTCAATAACCAGCAGACCCTCTATCGGCGTTTGTGTTACTTGCATGTTGTCAGTCGTTTGAGCGTTATCGAACCAGCCGTCCCATCAGGTCGTAGTAGCGGCCGTTGCGGACCACATAGACCACACCGTCCAGCAGTACCTTGTCGGCCTTGGCCTCCTCGGACTGCACCTCCTCCACGGGGGTGTAGTTGATGTCGCTGATGACGGGTGCCTGTACGGCGGAGCCGGTGAAGATGCGCAGCTCGCCCGGCGCCAGGGAGACGGACGATGACGTCATCTTGGCGGCGTTGTTGTAGTAGTCGTACCATGTGCCGGCGGGCAGGTTGACCGTCTGGTTGCCGCTCACGGCGAAGTTAGCGGCGGCGAAGACGTTGGTGCCCCACTGGATAGTGCGCAGCGGTTGCCCGCCGTTCAGGCTGGCGGCGGTCGGGTTGCCTGCGAAGACGTTGGGCATCAGCTTGGTACGCAGGGCGACTGCCTGTGCGCTGCGGCGGAAGGCGTTCAGCCGGTCGGGGTCGTTGAAGTAGCCCTTCGAGTCGGGGTGGGTCTTCTTGTTGCAGCGGTAGTCGCTGTTCTCGGCATTGGGATGGTCCACGTCGGAGTTGATGGAGAAGTCATAGCCTATCTCCTCGAACTGCCAAATCATGTGTGAGCCGTTGAGCAGGACGTTGAAGGCGATGTTGGCCGGCACGCGTGCGATACGTGCGGCGGTGTTGGTGGGCAGGTCGCCGTTGCCGTATTTCTTGGCTTTGTACTGCATGCGTTCCTCGTCGTGCGACTCGCAGTAGCTGACATAGCCGTCCTGGTTGGCGGAGTTGAAGGCGTCCTTGTTGCTCTGTATCCAGCCCATTGCCGTCTCTTGGTAGGCCTCGCTGGTGTTGTTCCAGCAGAGCATGCCCCCGTTGATGAGCTGCGGGCGCTCTGTGTCCATATTGCTGCCCCAGTGCTCGAGGATGAAGTAGGCGCCGGGCGACGCGGCCTGCACGCCGTTGGTGTAGTAGTCCTTGATGTTCTGCACCGAGGTGTTGGCCACGTTGGAGCAGAATCCGTGGCTCAGGTCCATGCGGAAGCCGTCCACTTTGTACTCCGTGAGCCAGTACTTGAGTGCGCGGATGAACATCTTATGCGCCGGCTCGAAGCCGTGGTTCCAGTCCTCATAGACGTTGTCGGGGTGGGGGGCGGTGACGTTGAACCAGGGGTTGCTGGCCAGGTCGGTGCCGTAGGGGTAGAGCTTGTTCATCGGGTTGAGGCCTGTGGCGTGGTTGAAGACCATGTCCATGATGACGGCGATGCCGCGGCGGTGGCACTCGTCGATGAAGGCCTTGAACATCTCCGGCGAGCCGTAGGCGCGGTCGAGGGCGAAGTAGTGGTTGGGCGAGTAGCCCCAGTTGTAGTTGCCGTCGAACTCGCAGACGGGCATCAGCTCAATGGCGTTGACGCCGAGGTTCTGGATATAGTTCAGCTTGTTCATCAGTGCGGGGATGGAGCGCAGGGCGGTGTAGTCATAGACCCAGACCTCGTAGATGACGAGGTTGTTCTTGTCCGGGCGCTTGAAGTTGAGCGTGGCCTGGCTCCATGGGTAGGCCGGTTTGCCGGGCTGTATGACGGTCACATAGCCGCCGTCGGCGCCCTTGATGGGGTAGTCGATGAGGGTCGGGTCCACCGACTTGGGCTCCCAAGCGTCGTCGGGGTGGATGACCTTCTCGGAGAAGAGGTCGGATATCTGCTTCTTGACGCCGTCGGCGCGTACCACGGCGTACTGGAAGCGGTACTCTTTGCCGGGGGTCAGGCCGGTGAGGCGTATCCAGAAGTAGTTACCGTCGCGCTTGAGTTGGTACTGGTTGTTGAGTTTCCAGTCGGTCATGTCGCCCAGTAGGAACACGTGCTGCGCGGGCGCCGTCTTGCTGGCGGCATAGGTGCACAGGGTGACGGCAGTCGGGTCGTTGGCGTCGTAGTAGATGCCCTGGTCGATGCCGGTGGGGCGGGTCTGCTGCTGGCATGCGGCGGGGGTGAAGCCGGCCCATATGTCGGAGCTGCTGCTGTCCTCGCCCAGGATGATGAAGATGTCACCTCCGGCTGCGGTCTTGCCCTCCTTGCTGCCGCCGGGGCCGTCGTGGAAGACGAAGGCCAGCGCGGTGACCTCCGTGCCGGCGGGGATGTGGTAGAAGTCGTACATGTTGTTGATGACCAGTTGCCACTTGCCGTCGGTGGTGGCGGTGAGTTGGGGCTGGTCGGCGGCGCGCCAGTTGGAGCCTGTCGCGTCGGGTGTGCCGATGACGCCGAGCCACTTCTGCGTGGCGGTGCAGTAGCCGGTGTGCGCGTAGCACTTGGTGGCGGTCCTCATGCCCCCGTTGCCGCCGGCGGGGTCAAACGTGATGACAATCTGGCCGGTGTAGCCGGGTTGGATGACTGCCGGAGTGGTGGTCACCTGTGCCGTAAGTGTCAGTGCGACACAGGAAAGGAGAAAAAGGAATACTTTTTTCATGGGTATAATTAGTTAGTTGGTGATTCGGTGTTCGGTGTTGCCGTGGGCCGCTCGGGGACTCGGTCGGAGACCGCCCGCGGGAATCGGCGATACAAAGGTAGTGATTTTTCTTGATATACGCAAGGGTTGCCGCCGTTCACGGCCACTTTTTTTTGTTGTGCGGCGGGTAGGGTGGGCATAAAAAGACCGGCAGAGCCGCATAGGGATGCGGCTCTGCCGGTAGGTTGGTCGGGGAGGGACTGTCGGCCCGGCGGCCCGGAGCAGGCTCCGTGTGCGCTTATTGCGCAGCCTCTTCGTTGAAGTCCGCAGCCGGAGCGGCGGTCTCAACGCTCGATTTGAGGTTGTCGATAGCCTCCTGGCTCACCTTGCTGTTCTGCAGCTGGCTGTCCTGTCCGTTGCCTGCGTTGTCGCTCTTGCCGAGTCCGACGGCAAAGATGCTCAGCAGCACGATGATAGCGATGAGGCTCCACGTCGTTTTCTCCAGCACATCAGCCGTCTTGGGGGCGCCCATCACCTGATTGCCTCCGGCAAAACCCGATGCCAGACCGCCGCCCTTGCTGTTCTGGATGAGCACAAGGAAGGTCAGCGCGAGGGCCAGAATGACGATTATTACAACCAATGTTGTTACAATAGTACTATTCATATCGATGTATTTTTAATGTTTATTCGGTTTTGGGGTGCATCTGCGCACAAAATGCGAATGCAAAGGTACAACAAAAATTGCATATATGCAAGAGGGATGTGCATTTTTTCCGCAAACGGGGCATTTTCTACTTCTTGCCGGCGGCCAGACGGCGGCAGACCTTGCATGTGCCATACACGTAGAGCGAGAAGTGGCTCATGAGGAAATTGCTGTAGCGCCGCGCCTGGAGCAGGTTCTGCACGGCGGTGTCGCGGAAGTCGGCCACGCGCCCGCACCGGGTGCAGATAATCTGCAGGTGCGTGTCGCCCCGCGTGAGCAGTTCGTAGGTGGCCTTCTTATGCCCGTACTGGCGGTTGAGGGGGTAGAGGATATGTGCGTCGGTCAGCAGACTCAGCGTGTTATAGACCGTGGCGGGGCTGATGTGCTCCTCGCGGCAGAGGACGATGAGTTGTTCGGCGGAGAAAGGGCCGTGCAACGCGCATACGTGACGCAGCACCCACTCGCGCTCCTGCGTGTGGCGCAGGCCGTGCGCGTCTATATAGGTGTTCAGGCGCTCCGCCGCCTCCTGGTAAACGGTCTCCTCCTTGGTCATAGTTCTTTGCTGAACGCGCGGCGGCGCTTGTGCTGCTTGTGGTCGAACATCAGGAAGTTCGCCTGGTTCTTGCTGTTGGTCTCCAGTATGGAGGTCGTCTCCAACCGTTTCACCCCGTAGCGGGCAAAGGTGGGTATCTGCTCGGTGAAGATGAGGGCGGTCACGCCGCGGTCCTGGTAGTCGGGGCGTACACCGATGAGCAGCAGGTCAAAAGCGTCCATGTGTTTGGCATGCAGCGCTTTGAGGATGTGGTACCAGCCGAAGGGGAACAGGCTCCCGTTGGCCTTGCGCAGCGCCTCGCTGATGTCCGGCATGCCCAGTCCGATGCCCACTATCTCGTTCTTCGCGTTCTCCACAATGGTCACAAAGTCGAAGTTCAGCAGCCCGAAGTACATCTTGCTATAGTAGGCCTTCTGGCGGTAGGTCATGGGCTGGTAGTTGTAGAGCTTCTGGTAGGCGGCGTCCAGCACGTCGAAGTACTCCATGTTGGGATAGCGCTTGAGCAGTTCCTTGGAGTTGCGCACCTTGACCACATGCAACTGGCTGCGCTCCATGACTATCTTGTTCATGCGCGCCCAGCGTTCGGGCACCTCCTTCGGCGGATAAATCTGGAACTCAATCCAGTCGGCCTCCTTCTGCATGCCATAGTGCTCATAGTGAGTGATATAGTACGGGTAGTTGTACAGCGAGGCCATCGGGGCGAGGTACTCGTATCCCTCCACCAGCGCACCCTCTTTGTCGAAGTCGGTGAAGCCGACAGGACCGTTCATCAGGGTCATCCCCTTGCTCTTGCCCCATGCGGCCACAGCGTCCAGCAACGCCGTACTCACCTCGAAATCATCGATGAAGTCGCACCAACCGAACCGCACTTTCCGCACGTTCCAACGCTCGTTGGCGCGACGGTTAATCAGGGCGGCCACACGGCCCGCTACCTCGCCGTCCTTGTAGGCGAGAAACAACTGATACTCACTGAACTCCAGCGCCGGGTTCTCCTTCTCGTCGAAGCAGTTCAACTCGTCGAAATCCAGCGTGGGACAATAGTATGGGCAGTCCTTATATAACTTGTTGGCAAACTGTACAAACACTTTGCGCTCCTTGCGCGTCTCTACCGGGCGAATAGTTATCATGGTCGGGTATATTGTGAAAAAACAGGGCAAAGGTACGATAAAAACGGCAATTACGCAAGTAAAACGGCTAAAAATTTGGTCAATTCGGTTATTTTTTGTACTTTTGTCACCGCTTACGCCGCTAATATGAACTTGTTAATCCCTCTTTCAGTATGAATATCGCTGTCTATTGCGCCTCCAGCAACCAACTCCCCGCCGCCTATTACGAGGCGGCCCGTCAACTCGGTCAATACTTCGCCCGCGCGGGTCACACCCTAATCTATGGTGACGGGGGCATAGGACTCATGGGCGCACTCGCCGACGGCGTGCTCGGTGCCGGGGGCGAGGTGGTCGGCGTCATCCCGCGCTTCATGGTCGAGCAGGGGTGGAACAACCCGCGCAGCACACGCACCATCGTCACCGAGACCATGCACGAACGCAAGCATATCATCGCCGACATGGCGGATGCTATGGTCGCCCTGCCCGGAGGCATCGGTACCTTCGAGGAACTGCTCGAGTGCCTGACATGGAAGCAACTGGGGCTGCATACCAAACCGGTTGTCATACTGAACCTTAACGGCTACTACGACCACCTGCTCGCATGCCTCGACCGCATGGTGGACGAGCATTTCCTCCGCCCCGTCCATCGTGAGCGGATGTTCTGCGTCGTGGACCGTCCCGAGCAGGTGCTCCCCGCCATCGCCGACGCACCCGCCTGGTCACAAGATATCCGCCGCGAGGCCGCCATCTGACCTCCCCCCTCCCGACAGCGGCAGGCCTGCACAACGTCCCCGTCGCCCCTGCCCGCTACCCCCTCAGGTAACGGTCAGGTAACGGTCAGGTAATGGTCAGGTAACGAGGGGGATACGGAGCTCCTAACGGACCTGGAACAGACCTGGAACAGACCTGACCCTGTAAGGTGCTGTTATCGTGCCGGTTGCAAAAGCCCCCAAAAAGCACAAAATCCCCCTCCGAATGCACGAATACTTGGTGCCAAAATACATAAATTTCGTAGATTTCCGCCTCAAGACTTGTGTGTTCCGAATATTTATTGTAACTTTGCGCTTGCAAAGATGAAAGCATTATGAACGATTACCGTTTTACGAATATTGACCAAGAGCCGACAGAGGCGCAACTGAACCAGTTGATGTGCGAGGTGGCGGAAGAGGCCAAACAGCGTTGGGACATGGCTCGTACAGCCTATTTCGCACAAATCAAGCAAATGGCGCAAGCATTATGAGGAAGCCCGTCCTGATTGTTATCGCAAGACGATAACTCGGTGGATGACAGGAATGCCCGACTGCTCTTCCGCACAACGGATGGTCAGTTCGCAAAGCAATATGTTGATTCGCTTCCGGAGTGGACGGAAACCATAACTGATAAACTGAAAGCATAACCGATATAACTCATATTTTCTATTTTAGCAGACTCTGCGGGGTCTGCTTTTCTATGTCAAAAAGTGCGGATAAAATGCACGAATACATGCGAACAACGAGAAAAAAAACGGGTCCCTATTGTGTATGTGTATTTTTTTTTGTACCTTTGCACGCTTGATGTGTTTATGTCTTGACTATGTTTGCACACGTAAGTGTGGCACAATACTATGCAGTGTATGAGAAATAGTTTACGAATTGTATTCTTGGCGGGGCTGTGCACGGTGCTGCTCGGCAGCTGTGTGACGCGCAAGAAACTGACTTATTTTCAGGGAATTGATGCGGTTGTGATGGATAGTATCAACCGCACCTACAGTCCGGTGTCGGAGCCGACGGCCCGTCCCGGCGATGTGCTGACTATCACGGTCACGGCGCTGGATGCCGAGGCGGCGGCCCCCTATAACCTGCCGGCCGTGGTCTATGCCGACCCCAAAACGGCCCAACTGAACACCACGCCGGCCATGCAACGCTATATCGTCGCCGCCGACGGCACTATCGACTTCCCCATCCTCGGCACGCTGCCTGTGGGTGGCCTGACGCAGACCGGTATCCGGCAGATGCTGGAGGAACGACTGACGGCGCAACTGACTAATCCGCAGGTGATTGTCTCCATTATGAACCAGACGGTCAGCGTGCTCGGAGAGGTGAACCGACCGGGACGCTACAGCCTCAACAACGGGCGCATGACCCTGCCCGAACTGCTGGCCTCCGCCGGAGACCTGACAGTCTATGGCAAACGCGATAACATCCTCATCGCCAGGGAGACGGACGGCCACATGGAATACGGGCGTGTCAACCTGAACAAGGCCGACATTTTTGCCTCGCCCTACTACTTCCTCCGCCCGAACGATGTGGTCTATATCGCGCCCAACAGCGTGCGCGCTATCCAGAGCCAGAACGTGAGCCTGTGGCTCTCGATGGTCTCCACCGTGGCCAGTGCCGCAACGGTCATCGTGACCGTGGTCAATGCGGCTAACTCGGCCGCCGCCAACCAAGCAAGCAGTAGCGGAAAATAACAACGATTCAAGACTGATAAGTATCCGATAAGTTATGGAAAATGAACCGAATACGATAGATGTGCGCAAGCTCCTGATGACGGTCTTGCGGAACTGGTATTGGTATGTGCTCAGTGTGGTGCTGTGCGGCTGTCTGGCCGTCTGGTACTACTTCTCCCATACGGCTAAGTACAAGGTCGATGCCTCTATCATGCTGCGTATCAACAACGATGACATGGCCCTGCCTCAGGCGGAGATGCTCTCCTTCATGGGCGTGTCGAGCGGCAAGCAGGTGGACGACGAGATAGCTATCCTCTCCTCGCGCGACATCATCAGCCAGGTCATCCGCGACCTCGACCTGCAGACCGAGTATCGCAAGAAGAAAGGCCTGCGGTGGGTGGGGGAGTACCCGGTGAGCGACCTGCGCGTCGTCTATCCCGAGCACTTCACCGACACCCTCACACATCCGGTCCGCATCAAAATCAAGGCACGCAAGCATGATTATGTCGTCCGGGTGCGGTATGACAAGTGGCAGCGCAGCCGCCATGTAGTCAAGGACTTGACGCAACCTATCGCCACATGCGCCGGCGAACTGCGCTTCGTGGTGAACACGATGCCCGAACCCGGCGACCGCTATCGGATGAGGACCCTGCCGATGCTCTCCTGCGCGGAGAACTATGCGGAGAATATCTTCGTTACACGCTACAAGAAAGAGTCCAACGTGATGCTGATAGACACCAAGACGGATATGCCGAGACGCGCTATCGACTTCATCAATAAGCAGATAGACCTCTATAATATGGACGCCGTGGTGGACAAGAATATCGTGGCGACCAACACGGCCGCCTTCATCGAGGAGCGCCTCCGACTCATTGAGGAGGAGCTGAGCACGGCCGAGGAGGATGTGGAGCAGTACAAGCGCGAGAACCGGTTGACCACCTTCACCGGCGAGACCGCTATCTATGTACAGGAGAGCACCACCTACCGCCACCGGTTGGCCGAACTGGAGACCCAGCAGAATCTGGTGGATTATGTGGATGATTTCGTCAGCGACGACAGCAAGAAAGGCACGCTCATCCCCGCCAATCTGGGCATCGCCGACGCCTCGCTCGTGGGACTGATAAATGAGTATAACCAGTTGCTGCTGAAACGGATGCGTATCCAGCGCACCGCTTCGTCCGACAACCCCGTAGTCGAGCAGCTGGACATGCAGCTCGGACTGCTGCGCCAGAACATACAGACCTCGATAGCCAGTGTGCGCCGTAGCCTGCAAATCACGCGGACCGACCTGGAGAAACGCAACTCCGACGCGGGCTCGCATGTGGGTGCCCTGCCGACGATAGAGCGTCAGTACGTGGAGAAAGTGCGCAACCGCCAACTCAAGGAGAACCTCTACCTCTATCTCTATCAGAAGCGTGAGGAGAACGCCCTGTCCCTCACGACGACCGTCATCCCCGCTAAGGTCATCGCCATGCCCCAGGTGCACCCCCAGCGCGTATCGCCCCGCCTGCGTATGTTGGCACTCATCGTGCTGATAATGGGTGTGTTGATACCTTCCGTCGTGCTCTATCTGCGCTACCTGCTCAATAACACCCTCGAAGACCAGACAGAGTTGGCAAGTGCCGTCAGCTGTCCGGTGCTCGGACAAGTGGCACAGAACCACCGCGGCGTGCACATCGCCATCCATGAGGGGGAGAACTCCACCTCGGCGGAGCTCTTCCGGCTCATACGCACCAACCTCGGCTTCATGCTGCCGGGCACCAAGTCCCCCGTCCTGCTGGTGACATCCTGTATCAATGGCGAGGGTAAGTCCTACGTGGCCAGCAATATAGCTATATCACTCGCCCTGCTGGGCAAGAAGGTCGTGCTCGTCGGACTCGACATACGCAAACCCATGTTGGCCCACTATTTCGGCCTGTCGGACAAGGGACTACTGACGGCCTATCTGGCGGATGAGTCCTATGAACTGGCGGACATCGTACAGCCTTCAGGGCAGCATCCTAATCTGGACTTGATACCGGCCGGCATGGTGCCCCCCAATCCGAACGAACTGCTGCAGTCGGAGCGTCTGGACGCCCTGTTTGCACTGCTGCGCGAGCACTACGACTATATCATCGTGGATACCGCGCCCGTGGCTATGGTCAGCGACACCTTCCTGCTCGACCGTATCTCGGATATGACTATCTTTGTCAGCCGCGCAGGCTATACGCCGCGGGAGATGATTGCGTTCATCAACCGCCTCTGCGAGCAGAAACGACTGAAGAATATGGCTTGCGTGCTCAATGGTGTGAAGCAGGCGCAGGCCGGATACGGCTATGGCTACGGGTACGGACGCCAAGACTAAGACACGAACATGACAGTCTGCGTAGCCGAGAAACCTTCCGTAGGTCAGTATATTGCCAAAGTGCTGGGTGCCAACACCCGGCACGATGGCTATTTCGAGGGCAACGGCTACTGTGTCACATGGACCTTCGGACATCTCTGCGCGCTGCTTGACCCGCATGAGTATAACAGCCAATGGCGGGCATGGACGCTCGGCTCCCTGCCTATGATACCCGAACGCTTCGGCATCAAGGTCACCGACGAGAAGGGCGTCGTCAAGCAGTTCAACACCATCAAGTCCCTTATCGCACAGGCTGACGAGGTCATCAACTGCGGTGATGCCGGCCAGGAGGGCGAACTTATCCAACGCTGGGTCTATCAGAAAGCCGGATGCCGCGTGCCCGTCAAGCGCCTCTGGGTCTCCTCGCTCACCGAGGAGGCTATCGCTGAGGGATTCCGGCAGCTCAAGGACCAGGATGACTACCAGCACCTCTACGAGGCCGGACTCATGCGCGCTATCGGAGACTGGCTGCTCGGCATGAATGCCACGCGCGCATATACCTTACGATACGCGCGCGGAGCCGGCAAGGACCGGCAGGTGCTCAGCATCGGACGGGTGCAGACACCTACCCTGGCACTCATCGTCAAACGACAGCAGGAGATAGAACGCTTCGTCCCACGCACCTACTGGGAGCTCAAGACACAATACCGCGACACGCTCTTCTCCGCCCAGATACCCGTCGAGGAGGATGAGTATGCCATCACCTCTGCCGAACAGGGGCAGGAACTCGTCAGCTCGATTGAGAACGAGCCCTTTACCGTCACGCAGGTGGAGAAGAAGAAAGGCACGGAGTTCGCGCCGAGACTCTTCGACTTGACCTCGCTGCAGGTCGAGTGTAACAAGAAGTTCTCCCTCTCCGCCGACGACACGCTCAAGCTCATCCAGTCCCTCTACGAGAAGCGTGTGACCACCTATCCCCGTGTTGATACCACCTTCCTCAGTGAAGACCTCTATCCCAAAGTGCCCGCTACGCTGCAGGGCATCAAGGACTATTTCCCTCAAACAGCCCCTCTGCTCGCCCTCAAAGCGGACGGAGGCAAGGGCGCCGGCTCACTGCCTAAGTCGAAGAAAGTCTTTGATAACAAGAAGGTGACGGACCACCATGCCATCATCCCGACCGGACAACGCCCCGACAACCTCACCGCCGAAGAGCGCAAGGTGTACGACCTTGTGGCGCTGCGCTTTATCGCGGTCTTCTATCCCGATTGTGAGGTGGCGAACACCACCGTCCTCGGACGCGCCGGAGAGATAGATTTCCGTGTGACCGGCCGGGAAGTCCAGCGGCCGGGATGGCGCACCGTCTTCGATACGAAGGAGACCGATACGCCTGATAATCCGGACGGGCAGGAGTCGCAGGACGAGGACTCCGCCAAGACGCTGCCCTCCTTCACGAAGGGCGAGTCCGGATCCCATACGCCTCTCCTCAAGGAGAAAACGACCACTCCCCCCAAGTACTACACCGAAGCCACCCTGCTTCGCGCCATGGAAACGGCCGGAAAAACCGTCGAGGACGAGGAGCTGCGCGACGCCATGAAGGAGAACGGCATCGGACGACCCTCCACCCGTGCGGCCATCATCGAGAAACTATACCAACGCAACTATATCGTCCGAGAACGCAAGTCCATACACGCCACACCCCTCGGCGTCGAGTTGATACGGCTCGTCATATCACCCCTGCTCAAGTCCGCCGAACTGACCGGACTATGGGAGAAGAAGCTGCGTGAGATAGAACGCGGCGAATACACCGCACGACAGTTTCTCGACGAACTCAAAACAATGACGGCCGACGTCGTCCGTGAGGTCAAACTCAACAAGGCCGGCATGCAGTGCCCCGTCTGTCGGCGGGGAACCGTCATTCGGGGCAACACGCGCTACGGTTGCTCTCGCTGGAGAGAAGGATGTACCTACGCTGAACCATTTTGACAAAATAGCGACTTTTTGTGTCAATTATTGCACATCGTTTCCAATAAAAAATGCTAACTTTGCACCATGCTATCAAGGATAACACATACCTCCTCCGCCAAAACTCGCTGTCTTACAGCAGTCAAACAGGGAGCGAACTTAGGTGATTCTTTAGTGATTCTTTAGTGATTCATAGGTGATTCCTATGTTATACACGGTGCAAGTCACTTATACATACCTGAATAACAACATCCGATACCCGACAAAAACTCAACTTTACTTATAACAAATCTAATCTATGAGAAAACACATGCAAAACACGTTCCGCGCCTTCTTTATGGCCGGATTGTTGCTGATTGGCGGGCTCGTCAATGCCCGTACCATCAGCGGTGTTGTGACGGACCAGACCGGTGAGACTGTCATCTCCGCATCAGTCATCGTCAAGGGGACAACCATCGGTACCGTCACCGACTTCGACGGTAACTACGTCATTGACGTCCCCGATGATGCACAAGTGCTCGTCTTCTCCTATATCGGCCTCCTGACCCAGGAGGTGGAGATTACCGGCAATGTAATCAATGTCGTCCTTCGGGAGAATGCCGAGGTCCTCGACGAAGTGGTCGTCACCGGCTACGGCACTACCAAGAAACGTGACCTCGTCACCTCTGTCGCCTCCGTCAGCGCTGACCAACTCAAGGACGTCCCCGTTACCACTGCCGCCGAGGCGCTCCAAGGTAAACTCGCCGGCGTGTCCGTGACCACCACGGAAGGTTCACCCGATGCCGACGTGAAAATCCGTGTCCGCGGAGGTACCTCACTCACTCAGTCCAACGACCCCCTCTATATCGTGGACGGTTTCCCCGTGAGCAGCATATCCGATATCGCTCCCGGTGACATCGCCTCCATGGACGTCCTCAAGGACGCCGCCGCAACGGCTATCTACGGTGCACAGGGCGCCAACGGCGTTATCATCATCACCACCAAGGACACCAATAGCGACGACGACAAGATGGTCATCCATGCCGATTATACGGGTTATATGGGATGGCGCACCTTGGCGCGTAAGTACAAGATGATGAATTCCGAAGAGTTCCTCCGTATGCAGTATGAGTATGCCTATATGGCCGGCGGCGGAGCCGAGAATAAGTTGGCGAGCACCTTCTTCGCCTTCTATGACCCCACCTACGACAAGGACACCAAGAGCCACGGCACACTCCAGAGCGTCATCGACTTCTGGAATGCCCAACCCTATGAGGACTGGCAGGAACAGACCTTCGGAGGCAACCACCTCAACTCAAACCATGCCTTCAACGTCTCCGGCGGTAACAAGGCGGCGAACTTCAACTTCTCCTATAACCGTATCGACGACGAGTCCATCATGTATGGCTCTAACTATAGCCGTAACAACCTCTCACTCAAGACTAAGTTCAAACCTATCAAGAACCTCACCATCGCGGCTACTGCACGCTATACCAACACCAATGTCCTCGGCGCCGGTACCAACACCGCACAGGATGCCGGCTCCACGAACGAGAGCCGTCTGCGTAATGCCGTGAGCTTCGTACCTCTGGACAACAAGACTATCAACGAGGTCTTCCAGCACAATGGCGTCAAGGTTACCGACGAGGATGATAACGACCTTGGCAACCTCTATCCCCCCCAGACGGCCATCGACCACAGCTACCGCAAGAAAGTGGACAACAAACTCACCCTCAACGGCTACGTGAGCTATAAGTTTGCCAAGCATTTCACCGTCAAGGCGGAGATAGGCTATGAGAACCGCTCGGTCACCAACGATCGCTATTATGGCCCCACCCACTTCTACGCACGTCGTGGTGACGGTAGTGCCCATGTCGGCTCCGGCTACGGACACACCATCTCCACCATGGACGTCACCTCGCGGCTCAAGGAGACCAACACCTTCGAGTATGCCCAGAAGTTCAATAAGGCGCATGACTTCTCCCTCCTCTTGGGCGAAGAGCAGACTATCAACAAAGGCGAACTCCGCACCATCTACGGCTACGGCTTCTCGCCTGAACTCACCGGCCCGCAGGTGTTCAACGTGCTCGGCCTCGCTAAGGCTTCCGCTATTAAGAACTATATCGACCCCACGGACAACATGCTCTCCGTCTTCGCACGAGCTAACTACAACTATATGGGTCGCTACTACCTGACTGCCACCTTCCGCGCAGACGGCTCCTCACGCTTTGCCAAAGGTAACCAGTGGGGTTTCTTCCCCTCTGTCGCCGCCGCTTGGCGTATGGCCGACGAGCCCTTCATGGAGGGCGCACAGGACTGGCTCTCTAACCTCAAGTTCCGACTCTCTTACGGCTCCGTGGGTAACAACAACGTGGACCTCGGATATCTCCACTTTGACTACCTCGCTTCCCAGTCCGTCTATATGCAGGGCATGACCAATATCCTCACCGATGGACAGAACGGCACCAACAGCTATCTCGTGGCAGCCAACCCCAACCTCAAGTGGGAGACTACCATCACCCGTGACTTCGGTATTGACTATGGCTTCTTCAACGAACGCCTCTCCGGTGCCATCGACCTCTATTGGAACAACACACGCGACCTCATCCTCCGTTACCGCCTCGCTACCGGTGGCTATAACTACCAGTTCCGCAACATAGGCTCTACGGATAACAAGGGCGTCGAGTTCTCGGTCAAGGGCGTCATCCTCGACCACCGCGCCAAGGACCTCTCCTACGGCTTGACCGTGGATGCCAACATCTCCTATAACCATAACACGGTTGTGGACCTCGGCGGTATGGACAGCTACTCCGTATCTTCCCAGAGCTTCTCCTCCTATTATACCCAGGGCTATGAGTATATGCTCAAACCCGGCTCCGCTATCGGAGACGTCTATGGCTATAAGACCGACGGTTGGTACAAAGCATCCGACTTCGCCTCCTTCAACAAGAGCGTCAGCGCTACCAACGGAGGCTGGTTCGACGAGAACGGCAAGAAGATATCCACTCCCCTCGGCGACGCCTATCCCGGCATGGCCAAGATAGTGGATGTGAATCAGGATGGTAAGATTGACGAAAACGATATGACCAAAATCGGCAACACCCTTCCTGTCGTCAACGGCGGTTTCAACATCAGTTGGTATGTCGGCGGAGACAACTGGGGCAAGGTGGACTTCTCTGCTAACTTTACCTACTCGGTAGGCAACGACGTGGTCAACCTCACCGGGCTGGATTATGCTTCCGTCTGCTCCTCAACACGCAACCGCAACCTGCTGGCCAACCGGGGCACAGGCTTCCGCTATTCGCTCTTCGACGGCGAGGCCTTCCTGCCTGTGGACGGTGTGACGGGCTATGCCGGCAATAAGATTTCCGGCGATGCCTTCGCGGCCATGGCGCAGATGGTGGACGATGCTAACATCGGTGCCACCGTTCCGAACCCCTATTCCGAGAAGTCTCTCGTCCTCACCGATAGATACGTAGAGAATGCTTCCTTCGTGCGTCTGGCCTCCCTCAACGTAGGCTACACCCTCGCGACCAAGTGGACCAAGAAAGCGCATATCTCTACCTGCCGCTTCTTCTTCTCGGCCACCAACCTGTTCGTCGCTTCGCCTTACTCGGGACTCGACCCCGAGGTGGACACTCGCTCTAAGATTAACCCGCTGGCTGTCGGAGTGGACTTCTCCGCCTTCCCCAAGAGCCGCGGATTCAACTTCGGTGTGAATCTCTCTTTTGAATAATCACCTATATAACTGATATCTGATATGAAACGCATTCAATATATTATGCTTGCCGTAGCGGCACTCTCCCTCACGGCTTGCGAAGGATTCTTCAACAACGAGTCCCCCTCGGCGATTGATGCCTCGGCTGTCTTCTCCAATCCTGTCAATACCGAGCAGGCTATCTACGGCGTCTATGACCTCTTCGGCAAGAACAACTCTTACCTCAACCGTCTGGCGTGTGGTTACAACGGACTTAACACCGACATCGAGTATAGCACCAAGTCCACCTCCACCGATGGCGTAGAAGAACTCATGCTCTATGACTGCTCACTCGGCAATACGAATGTCAGCAGCGTGAACGGTACCGACATATGGTCGTACCTCAATACTATGATTGAGCGCTGCAATAACATCATCGAGGGACTCGACCAATATGGTGATGTCGAGCACAATGCTACGATGGCTTACTACCTCGGCGAGGCACATTTCCTCCGCGCTTTCGCTACCCTCGAGCAGGTGAAGTACTGGGGTGATGTCCCCGCACGCTTTGTCTCGCTGGCCAAGGATGAGAAGGGCGTCGATGCCCGCAAGGCGGACCGTAACCTCTGCTACGAGCAGATTCGTCTCGACCTCAACCGCGCAGCCGAACTGCTCCCCTGGTCTGCTGAATGTCCTGAGTCTGTGAAGAATAACGTCGGGCGTGCCAGCAAGGCCGCCGCGCTCGCGCTTCTCGCTCGCGCAGACCTGATGTATGCCGGTAAGGCCGTTCGCCCCAACACGATTGAAGACCCCTCCGGCTACTCCGTGACCTTCAATGTCACCGATGCAGACAAGCGTCAGCAGCTCTACAAAGAGGCGCTCGATGCCTGTGCACAGATTATCGCAACGGAGGACTTCAAACTCGCAGCCGACTTCGCAACGCCCTTCAAGCAGATATGCTCCGACGTGACGGACTACTCCAAGATGGAGCACATCTGGGTCATCCCCTTTGCTGACGGCGCACGCGGACGTGTGCTCAACTACAACGCCCCCAAGCTCTCCGACGATGCCAAGACAGCCGTACCGGGACACCTCCATGGATATGCCAAGGGCGGCAAGTCCAACGGGCACGTGTGTATATCCCCCGCTTTTATCTTCCAGTTTGACAAGGCGGACAAGCGTCGCGAAGTCACCTTCGTCACGGGCCAGTGGGAGTACAACAACGGCGCTTCCGAGGTCAGCGACGATAGCGCACGGGCAGTCCTCTTCCCCATCGTAGCACCGGACACCGTATCTGACCCCAATGCCTTGCGTCTCTTCCAGAAGCATAACTCTATTGACAAGTTCTTCCTGGGTAAGTATCGCTTCGAGTGGATGGCATCTACACGCGCCCTCTCCAACGATGAAGACGGCGTCGATTTCCCCATCCTGCGCTATGCCGACGTGCTCCTCATGTTCGCTGAGGCCTCTCTCGGTGGCATCAGCGGTGACGCTCCCGCTAACGAGAGCGGACTCTCGCCTGTGGAGCAGGTGAACAAGCTGCGCCGCCGTGCCGGTGTCCCCGAACTGGCTACACTCGACATGGATGCCATCAAGCAGGAGCGCGCCTTCGAGTTGTGCGGCGAGTATGTCCGCAAGTACGACCTCATGCGTTGGGGATGCCTGCGCGAGAGCCTCGTGGCTACGCAGAACACAGTCCGCAAGATGGCAACCTCTGCCGGACGCGCCGAACTGAATATCGCTGACTCTATCTGCTATAAGTACCGCTACGACAGCGAGGTCAAAGGCTATGTCATGGACAGCATCTACGGCCTCGCTAAGGGAGAGACGGCACGTCCCGCCACCTTCAATAAGGCTACCGGATGGCAGATTAAGGGCATCTATTACTCAGACTCCAAGGGCAACCTGCTCCATGAGGATAATTATCCCATCTTCGTAGCCGAGGAGAATCTCGAGACTCGCCAGTACTGGCCCATCTTCGCTACCAATATCGCCGCTTCTAACGGCACTTTGTGGAACAACTACGGCTACTAACCTATGTCTCTGCGCTATTCTCTGTCCGGACTGATGCTCCTCTCGCTACTGACTGTGTGCTGCACGGCTTGCGAGGATAAGGATACTCCCTCCGGCGATACGAAACAGCTTGCCGCCGCCTGCCGCTATATCAGCGGCGGCGGCGCTGCGGCTACAGGCGGCTCCGGCGGCACGTTCATATGGGTCGAGACGCTCGAGGATACGTACGACGCCCAGTCCGGCAAACCCTCTGAAGGCACCCTCCGCTATGCCATTGAGCAGGGAGGTACACGCATCATCGGCTTCCGTGTCGCGGGTACTATCCACCTGAGGAACCCCCTGACAATCAACAACGGCAATGTCACTATCCTGGGACAATCGGCCCCCGGAGACGGTATCTGCATAGCCGACTATCCGCTCATCATCAAGGCTAATAACGTCATTGTCCGCTTCCTGCGCTTCCGTATGGGCGAAGCCGGTTCGGTGGCGGATAAGAAGGAGTATGACGCCGTCTCGGTGAATAACACCGACCGCGTGGTGCTCGACCACCTGTCTTGCTCATGGTCGGTGGATGAGTGCGTTAGCTGCTATGGCAATACCAATTTCACCATGCAGTACTGCTTCATCAGTGAGTCGCTTCGCAACTCCGTCCACGGCAAGGGACGCCACGGCTACGGCGGTATATGGGGAGGCACGAACGCGTCCTTCCACCACAACCTGCTGGCCCACCACGACAGCCGTAATCCGCGTTTTGACCACGACTATGTGGAGCATACCTGTCACGGACCGTTGGATTTCGTCAATAACGTGGTCTATAACTGGGGCGGTAACTCCGCCTACGGCGGCGAGTCGTCGTCCACCAACGGCGAGCCCCGCCATATCAACTTCGTAGCCAACTACTTCAAGCCCGGCCCCGCCACAGGGGATAAGGTGGGAACACGGCTGCTCAACCCGACAACCAAGTGCGACAACGTCAATAGTGAGGGTAAGCACGAGGGATGTCAACCGAAGTTCGGCGGTACCATCTTGCCTGCTAAGTTCTACATGGCAGACAACTATATGTACGGCTCTGACGCTGTCACGGCCGACAACTGGAGCGGTGTCTATCCCGACGATGCGTCGAAGAAATCGCAGTGCGTCGCTTCGGCGCGCTGGACCGAGGGACTGACCGCGCTCACCTCCGAGCAGACAGCCGAGCAGGCATTCGAGACCGTGCTCTCCAAGGGCGGTTGTTCCCTGGTGCGCGATGCTATCGACCAACGCCTCGTCACGGAGGTGCGGAACGGTACGGCTACATGCAAGGGGAGCAACGGCTCCTCCAACGGCCTGATAGACACACCCTCTGACGCCGGAGGATGGCCTACCTATCGGACGGCGGCGCTGCCTCAGGACACCGACCACGACGGTATCCCCGACGAGTGGGAGAAGACTAACGGGCTCAACCCCGAGTGGTCTGCCGATGCACGCAAGCAGACGCTCGTCGAGGGCTTCACCAACATCGAGGTCTATATGAACAGCATCGTGTCAAGCCTGTACTGATTGCAGGCGGCACGACCTATTGATAAACGTGGGCTGATTCGTGAGAATCAGCCCGCGCTGTTGTTGCCGTAGGGGGCGCGTATGTCGAAGGCCCCGGGAGCCGGGTTATTCCAGCGGCTTTCCGTTCCAGAGGAGGTTCTTGCTATGCTTGATGCTGTTCTCTTTCTGGGGCGTAATCAGGCAGTTGTTGAAGATGAAATCCTCGGCGTAGTCGATGGTCATGCCCTCGCGGACACCGTAGAAATTCACGGCATCAAAGCGGATATTGTGCACGGGCAGTCCTTTCATGCCGGTGACATCCAGTGCCTTGCGGGCGTTGGCGCAGATGATGTTGCGGAAGGCGATGTTGCTCCATTCGGGGTAGAACTTCGACTTGTCGTCCATGTCGGTCGCGCCGCGTCCTCCGGCCGAGCGGTCCGCATATTCGGACAGGAAGAGGATAGCCGCTTCGCGGATGTTCTTCATAGTGATATTGACGCAGTAGATGTCTTCGCACTGCCCGCCGCGGCCGGGGGCCGACTTGAAGCGGCATCCGATGTCCGTGCCGTCGAACATGCAGTCTTTCACAATGATACGCTGCATGCCGCCGCTGAACTCCGAGCCGATGACGAAGCCGCCGTGTGCGCGATAGACGGTGTCGTTGCAGATGAGGAAGTCGCGTTGCGGGCCGGCCGCCACACCTTTCTCGCCTACGCCGCCCTTCATACATATGCCGTCGTCACCGGCGGAGATATGGCATCCGGCGATGAGGGCGACCTGGACATTGCCCGGGTCCATGGCGTCACCGTTCTGGGCCCACCACGGGCAGTCGATAGTGACGTCCTCGATGATGAGGTTCTGTATGCGCGTGGGCACCAGGTGGAACTTCGGGCTATTACGGAGTGTGATGCCCTGGACGACCACGTTCTTCGAGTCGGTGATGTTGACCAGGTGCGGACGCATCTTCTCTTGTATCTCGGGGGTGGCGGCGATGTTGGGGATACCGTTGTTGAGGTTGAAGGGGTACCAAAGGCGGTAGGTCTTGTCGTCCTGCCGGAGCGTGCCTCCCATGGCCAGGGCGGCGTCCCACACCTCGGGCAACTTGCCGTCACGCACCACTTTCTTCTCTTTAATAGGGCGCCAGTAGAAGCCCTGTCCGTCTATCGTGCCCTGTCCTGTGATGCCGATGTTCTCGCACTTGGAGGCGCGGATGAGTGCGTAGCACTTCTTCGAGCCGTCACGCGGGTCGTTCGGCTGCACGTATAGCTCTTTGTTCTCGCTGAAGAGGATGGTCGCGCCGCGTTTGAGGTGGAGGTTGACGTTGCTGCGCAGCTGGATGGGGCCGGTCTTCCACACGCCCTTGGGGACGATGAGGTGGCCGCCGCCGCGCTTGTTGAGGTCGCGGATAGCCGCGTCGAAAGCCGCCGTGCAGAGGCTGTCGCCGCCCGGGACGGCACCGTAGTCCGTCAGCAGAACTGTCAGCGCGGGGAACTGCACCGGTTGCACATGTTCAATCTCAATAGGCAGGTCGGTGTAGTACTTGTCGTACTTGTTGAGCGTCTGTGCCTGCATCGTCACGCACAGGATGGCCGTAGCCATCATCAGAGAAGCGATTCGTTTCATGGGTCCCATACTTAGGTTAGTTAATGCAAAGGTACTAAATATTTGCGAATATCGTGCCAAAATAATGCAAGAAAGTCAATTTTTCTACATTTTCAGTCAAAATATAGTTGCATATACCAAATAAAAGCAGTATCTTTGCACCGTTGAATGGTGTGACCTCCGGCCTCGGCCGTTCGCACCGACAATACAGCCCCGGAGGAGCAATGGGACAACCGAGATGAGGTAAGAGCATAGCAGGGGCATAGCACAATGGAACATAAAGGTATAATATACATATTAACCTAATTTATTAACCAACTAAAAACTCAACATTATGAAGAAATTCTTCTTTTTTGCAGTAGCTGCCTTCACGGCTGTTACAATGAATGCGCAAGTTCTGTCATTTGGTGATGCTGTTATTGCCAAGGCTAACTTCCCGCAGGACACTATCATCGCGTGCGCCGATAACGCCGAGTTCGCCCTCCACATTGAGTGCGATATTGACGGCGGTAAGGTAGAGATTGACGCAAACAACGCCAACTTCGGTACTCCCGAGGACTTCGTTAAATACTCATATCGTCTGAAGACCGGTGGTAAGTATGATACCACTGTCGGCAAAGGCAAACTGAACAAGATGACCCTGGCTATCCCCGAGAAAGGTACACTGAAGATATGTGCTCGTACCGGTTCTGCTACAACAGAGCGTGCTATTGTATTGGCAGCCGACGGTCAAGAAATCTTCCGTCAGGCGCTCCTTGACGAGCAGGCAACCAAATTAAAGGATCTTGATGAGGATGGCGTGCAGAAAACGAACGATAAGGGCGAACTCAAGTGGCTCGTTTATTTCCCCGTTTATAGCGTTAACGTAGAGGCCGGTGACTATGACCTGATGTATCCGGATGGCGCTGTTAACTTCTATGCATTCGAGCTCGTTACTGAAGGTGGTTCTGTAGAGCCCCAACCCGAAGGAGTAGAGGAAGTAGCCGGTGCTGTGAAGGCTCAGAAGGTAGTTGAGAACGGCCAGCTGTTCATCATCAAGAACGGTGTCCGCTTCAACGCTGTAGGTGCTGTTGTGAAATAATTATCAACGGTTTACTGATACGAAGGACGCTCCGAGGCGAGGAGCGTCCTTTTTTTGTGAGACGGAACCCGAACCTGACCCGAACCTGACCCGAACCTGGTGGGTGGAAACGGCTGACTTACAGGGAATAGAATGGGTCAGCTTCGTTCCAGCATCGTTTCAGCATCGTTCCAGCTCTGTTCCAGCTCTGTTCCAGGTCTGTTAGGGGGTCTGAGAACCAGTCGAATAGCCGACGAGTCGGATAGTCAACTATTCCTTCAGGTAACGGTCAGGTAACGGTCAGGTAACGGCAGGTACGAGTGTAGGGCGCGGAGGAAGTTATACGTAGGCGCGGGTGGACTCGATATAGTCGATGGTCGCTTGCGGGATGTCGGAGTGCTCCTTGGCGAGCGTGCGCCAGCGGCTTACCCCCTCCTGCACTTGGTCGATGATTTTCGCCGCCTTCTTGATATTCATCTCGTATGCCACTCGGAGCAAGTCGTCACGGGTGATGGCCTCCCACTTGTTGTTAATGGACATCTGGTGTGTCTGCGTCCATGCTCCGCCGGCACTGTATGCCCACGACATGTCATACGCCGGCGAGAGACGCCATGTGCCGCTTCTGTCCATGAGGAACGAGATATTCTTCGTATGGTCGTCCTGATTGCGTGCCACCACGTTGAAGACCATTCGCCGGTAGAACTCTTCCGCATCGGTGTAGGGGAGGTGTAACCGGCGCATGATGCCAAAGGCCTGTTCGTAGGAATAGGCGTGGAGCATGTTGTAGTCATAGTGCGCAATGCCGCAGAGGGTCTGCATGTGTATCTTCCCGCCCTTCTCGCGGTCGAAGCGTCTGGTCATGAAATGTGCCCGTCCGTTCTCTCGCATCAGGCGGCACTCGGTCATTCGTATGCCGCACTCTTTGGCGAGCAGGTAGTGGATGTACTCTATCTCTCCGAAATGCTGCGGGTCGCCCAGCTCCTTGTTGGTCACTCCGTCCAACTTGAGCAACCAGTAGTCGAATCCTTCGGGCGCAGAGACTTGCCCGCTGCGCACCTCGCCCGTCTGGTCGTTATAGGCGATAACGGCCTTTGCCCGTTGTCCTCCGGCAGATGTTCCCACGCGGATGATGTCCATGAGTGCGTCTGTCGGTTGTGTGAAGTTCGTCTGTAGTGTCTCTTTGCTTTGCAGCACTTCGCGCGCGGTCTCTACCAGACTCTTTATTTCAATCGTGTGTTCAATATCCAGTTGCCGCTCTTGAGAGGGTATAAACTCCAGTGCCCCCATGCTGCGTTTGCCTTGGAAACACAGCCGCTCTACAGGGTTAGCGGTTTGTCTATTGTGGGCAATGAGCCATTTGTCCAGCAACGCACGGCCAAAAGCGTCCGGCAACGCCTCTGCTAATAAGCCTGGCAAACCCATAAACGTTCGTCTGGACAGCTCGGAAAAGGAGTAGATACGAGGGCCTAACGGCATCATCAGCGGGGCGATTTCCAAACCGATGTTGATGAACTCGGGGGCGTACTCAAACGTAGCGTAGCCTTGACGCTCATTCCAGAGGATAACACCGACGAGGTGATTCCACAGGTGGACTTCTGCTGCGATTACCATGTTGATTCGGGTTTAGAGGGTTGATGGTAGTTATGGTTGCGTACCCGTTGAGGCGTGGTACTCTTACGCAGAGCCTCTGCGTAAGCAATCGGACTGATTTCTTCCTCACGAAATAGGGGCTCCAGTAAGTCAAGGCTCCTCAGCGTCCGCAGTACTTGCAGGAAAGTGAGTAATGAACTATTCTGACCTTTTTCGATATTTCCGACCGCAGAAAGGGCGACACCTGCCTGTTCAGACAGTTGTTTTTGGGTAAGATTCGCCGTAATCCGACGATATTTCACCTTTTGCCCAATCTGTACTAATAGGGCATTATTGGAGGAGAAATAGATGTCCATAATGATTGCTTTAACAGATTTTACGCTGCAAAGTTACAAATAAAATCTGATATAGCAAATATTATTGGCAAGAAAAATGCAAAAAAAGTGCATTTTGTTCGCTTCGGTGTAGGGAGGTCAGGCGGGGTGGGCGATGAGGAGGGCGGCGCGGATGCCGTCGAGTGCGGAGGAGGTGATGCCTCCGGCATAGCCGGCTCCTTCGCCGACGGGGTAGAGCAGCGGGTGTGAGACGGACTGCATCGTCTCGGGGTCACGCACGATGCGTACGGGGCTGCTGCTGCGGCTCTCCACGCCGAGGATGAGTGCGTCGTTGGTCAGGTAGCCGGGATACTTGCGGTCGAAGTCGCGGAAGCCCTGCTGCAGCCGTTGGGCGATATTGGCGGGCAGCCATAGGTCGAGCCTCGAGGGCACGCATCCGGGCAGGTAGGAGCATGGGGGCAGGTCGCGGCTCTCGCGTCCTTCGACGAAGTCGCGCAGCCGTTGTGCCGGTGCCTGTTGGGCGGGTCCGCCGTGCTGCTTGGCCAGTATCTCCAGTTGCTCCTGCTCGTCGAGCGCTTCGGCGGCGCTGCCATGCGGCGGCACCTCGACGACGATGCCGCTGTTGGCATAGGGGGAGTTGCGATGGCTGGCCGACATGCCGTTGACCACACATCCATCGCTGTCGCTGCCGGCCGGTACCATATGCCCTCCGGGGCACATACAGAACGAGTACACGCCCCGTCCGGCGACCTGCGTGACCAGGCTGTAGGACGCGTTGCCGAGGTAGGGGACGTCGTGGCGGTTGTGGTGATAGACGAGGTCGTTGATGAGCGCCTGCGGATGCTCGACGCGTACGCCGAGTGCGAAGCCCTTGGCCTCCATAGCCACGCCGCTGCGGTAGAGCATGCGGTAGGTGTCGTGTGCCGAGTGGCCGATAGCGAGCAGGACGGCGCAGCCGGTGAAGACGCGCTTGTCTTCGGTGTGGACGCTGTTGGCTTCGATAGCCGTCACCTTGGTGCCGAAGAGCACTTGGCCTCCGTGGCTGATGATGCACTCGCGCATGGCGCGTATGATGCCGGGCAGGCGGTCGCTGCCGATATGTGCGTGCGTCTCGTAGAGGACGGTGTCGGGCGCGCCGAAATAGTGGAAGAACTCCATGACGCGCTGCATGTTGCCCCGCTTCTTGCTGCGCGAGAAGAGCTTGCCGTCGCTGAAGGTGCCGGCGCCTCCCTCTCCGAAGCAGTAGTTGGACTCGGTGTTGAGGCCCTCGTTGCGGTTGATGAGGGCGATGTCGCGCTTGCGTGCGGAGACCTCTTTGCCCCGTTCGAGGACGATAGGGCGTATGCCGTGTTCGAGCAGCGTGAGTGCGGCGAACAGGCCTGCGGGTCCGGCTCCGACGATGACGACCTGCCGGGTGCTGTGGTGTACGTCGCGGAAGACAGGCGGCTCGTAGAGCGGTACGGGGGCGTCGTGGGGCACGGGGCGGCCCCGGTCGTCGGCGAGCAGCGTGAGGTTGACCTTGATTTGGCGTTGGCGTGCATCAACAGAGCGACGCACCACCCGGTACGTCGCCTCCATCTGTTTCGCCTCGGCAGGCGACAAAGTCAACTGCAGCGTCTGCATCACTTCTTGATAATCTCCATGATTTGTGCCTCGAGTTCGTCGGCCAGGTCGGGATTATCGCGGAGGACGTTCTTTGCCGCGTCGCGTCCCTGCGCCAGTTTCTGGTCGTTATAGCTGAACCATGAGCCTGATTTCTTGATGATTTCGTGCTCTACGGCCATGTCCAGTATCTCGCCTGTGCGGGAGATGCCTTCGTTGAACATGAGGTCGAACTCGGCGTTGCGGAAGGGAGGTGCGACCTTGTTCTTGACCACTTTGACGCGCACCTGGTTGCCGATGACCTCGTCGCCGTCCTTGAGTTGGCCGATGCGGCGGATGTCGAGTCGTACGGAGGCGTAGAACTTGAGCGCATTACCGCCCGTTGTGGTCTCGGGATTGCCGAACATGACGCCGATTTTCTCGCGTAACTGGTTGATAAAGATGCAGGTGGTGTTGGTCTTGTTGATGGTGGCGGTCAGTTTGCGGAGGGCCTGGCTCATGAGGCGTGCCTGCAGTCCGACCTTGTTGTCTCCCATGTCTCCTTCGATCTCCGCCTTGGGTGTGAGTGCTGCGACCGAGTCGATGACGATGAGGTCCACGGCTGCCGAGCGGATGAGTTCGTCGGCGATGTCGAGTGCGTCCTCGCCGCAGTCGGGCTGGGCGATGAGCAGGTTGTCGGTGTCCACGCCGAGCCGCTCGGCATAGAAGCGGTCGAAGGCGTGCTCCGCGTCGATGATGGCCGCTATACCGCCTTGGCGCTGCACCTCGGCCATCGCATGGATAGCGAGTGTCGTCTTACCGGACGACTCGGGGCCGTATATCTCGATGACGCGTCCGCGGGGGTATCCGCCCACGCCGAGCGCGATGTTGAGTCCGACCGAGCCGGTGGGTATGACGGGCACATCCTCGACCTTGTCGTCTCCGAGTTTCATGATAGCTCCTTTGCCGAAGTCCTTGTCTATCTTCGCCATAGCCATCTGCAGGGCTTTCAGCTTCTCTGCTGACGGCATCTTCTTCTCTTCTGCCATAGTTGTGTTGTTTATAGGGTGAGTGGCGCCGGGCGCCGTTAGGGGTTAGTTCGTTATCGTTATGCAAAGGTACGACAAAAAAATGACATGCGCAATAGCATGTCTCATTTTTTCTGTGTTTGTTGGAAGTGGCGGCAGCAGTCGGTGAGTTCGCAGTTGTGGCACTGCGGTTTGCGCGCTTGGCATATGTACCGTCCGTGGAGGAGCAGCCAGTGGTGTGCTTTGGGTATGAGGCGGGCGGGGATATACTTGACCAGTTGCCGCTCGGTCTGCAGGGGATTACGGCTGCCGGTGGTCAGTCCGATACGCTCGCTCACGCGGAAGATATGGGTGTCCACCGCCATGGTCGGTTGCTGCCATATGACGGCACAGACGACGTTTGCCGTCTTGCGTCCCACGCCCGCCAGGGTCTGCAGGTCGTCGATGTTGTCCGGCACCTGCCCACCGTAGGCGGAGACAAGTCGCTGTGCAGCAGCCACTAAGTGCTGCGCCTTGGCGTTGGGGTAACTGACGGAGCTGATGTAGGTGAGGACCTGTTCGGGTGTGGCGGCCGCCATGGCCTCGGGGGTGGGGTAGGCGGCGAAGAGGGCGGGCGTGACCATGTTGACGCGCTTGTCGGTGCACTGGGCGCTGAGCATGACCGCCACGAGCAGTTGGAAGGGGTTGTCATAGTGCAACTCGCTCTCCGCTACCGGCATGTTAGCCTCGAACCACTGCAGGCAGGTCTCAAATCGTTGCTTGGTCGTCATCGTCGCGGTAGGTTTGACTCAGGAAACGCAGCAGGTCCGTCGCCTGTTTCTGTACGGCGGCAGTCTCCTGACTGATAGGCTTTTGGCGCAGGCGGAGCATCATGATTTGATAGAGCAGGACCAGGCAGGCCTCGATGTCCGACATGGTCGGCCGGTCGGTCTTGGCTTTGAGCAGGGCGAGTTGGGGCTGCAACCGCAGGATAGCCGCGCGGTAGGCGGCCTCCTCGCCGAGCAGGCGGGTGTGCAGTTCCTCCAGTTCGCCGAGGGCGTTCTGCGCCAGTTGCAGGTGTCCGCCCTCGATGATGCCCTCGGTGTGCATCATGGCACTCAGTTCGCCCAGCTCGGGGTCGGCCTCCGCCTGCTGCGGGAACGCGCGCAGATAATCCTCTATCTGCCAGAGATACAGGATGTATTCGGCTATATTGTCACGCTTACTCTTCATCGTCATAAGACACGATTATTAGCTATGTTATTCTTCATCGTCGTCGAATGTGTCGAATAGCGGGTCGTAGTCGTCGCTGAGGAAGGTCTCTATCTCGCGGCGGTCTTTCTTGGTCGGGCGTCCGGTGCCCCGGTCGCGTCCGGTCTGTCCGGCCAGCCGTGCCAGTTCGAGCAGCTCCAGTTGGTCGGGGGCTGTTATATCCCGCATGTAGTCAGGCACAAGTTTGGCACCGAGGCGGTGCTCGGACAGCTGAAGCACACGGTAGGTGTAAGTGATGGGGCCTTTGCGCACGCTGAACACGTCGCCGACATGGAAGGTGCGTGCGGGTTTGAGTTGCACGCCATTCATGGTGACGCGCCCTTTCTTGCAGGCATCGGCCGCGATAGAGCGCGTCTTGTAGATGCGCATGGCGAACAGGTATTTATCGACGCGTACTTCCATTCTCTTTCGACTATTGACTATTTACTTTCGACTATTATACTGATTCATCGTGCGTTCTACGCCCTGCAGGCAGAACGAGCGGACTATCTCCGCCGCCGTCTTGAGCCGTTCGGGCAGTGCCTGCTCCTCCTCCCCGGTCCATGTGCCGAGCACGTAGTTGATTTGTGCGCCGTGGACGAACTCGGCGCCGATGCCGAAGCGCAGGCGGGCGTAGTTCCGGGTGCACAGGCAATCCTGGATATTACGCAGTCCGTTGTGACCCCCTTCGCTCCCCTTGCCTCGCAAACGCAGCGTACCAAAAGGCAGCGCAAGGTCGTCCACGAGCACTAACAGTTGCTCTATCGGTATGTTCTCCTTCTGCAGCCAGTAGCGTACGGCCGTGCCGCTGAGGTTCATGTAGGTGGAGGGCTTGAGCAGCACCAGTTCGGCGTTCTTGATGCGGCAGCGCGCGGTGAAGCCGTAGCGTCCGTCCACCCACGCGGCCTGTTGGTCGGCGGCGATATAGTCCGCGATGCGGAATCCTATGTTATGGCGGGTGTCGGCGTACTCGTCGCCGATATTGCCCAGACCGACAATGAGGTATTTCATGCTTTGTGTCGTTAGACAATAATTGAGCGTCGTTCGGGCGCTCAATTATTGTCTGTTGTGAATGTGTCGGTTGATTACTTGGCGGCGGCAGCGCTCTGGCGGGTAGCCTTCACCTGAGCCACGCAAGCGTCCTTGACGTTCATCATCTTCAGACCCTCGATGTGGATATCGCCCACAGCCAGTTTCTTGCCGATGCCCAGTTCGGTCACATCCAGTACGATGCGCTCGGGTATCCGGGTGTAGATGCCGTTCACTTTGAGTTTGCGCATCTCCAGGCTCAGTTTACCACCGGCTTTCACACCCTCGGCGTGACCGGTCAGTTGCACGGGGATAGCCACGGTGACGGGCTTGTTCTCGTCCACTGCGAGGAAGTCGATATGGAGCAGTTTCTCGCTTACGGGGTGGAACTGGAGCTCCTTGATGACAGCCATCTGCTTCTTCTCGCCGATAGTCAGGGCAACAGCCATGGTGTCCGGCGTGTAGATGAGTTTGCGTACGTCTGCTGCAGCTACCGTGAAGGTCAGTTGCTCACCCAGTCCGTACAGGTTGCAGGGTACCAATTCCTCCTTGCGGAGAGCCTTGTTTGCTTTCTTGCCGTACTCCGAGCGGGGAGTGCCGACTAATTCGAATGTCTTCATTGTTAGTTAGTTATTAGTTGTGTTACTCAAAATCGGAGTCGTCATCATGGGGACTCCGTTTCCCATCGCACTTCGCGTTATTGGTTAGCCACGCGAAAAAAGCATGCAAAGTTACAACAAAAATCCGACATACGCAAGAGTTCGCGCGTTTTTTTGTTGACAATTCTACTTATACCCCTCTTACAGACTGCTTTTACCCTTCTTACAGACTACTTATCCCCTTCTTAGAGACTGTTTATACCCTTCTTATACCCATGCCTATATACATCAATAAACCATTACTAAACCATTACTAAACCGCTGCTAAACTGCAAGCGATAACGGACAATTTACGGAGGATATACGGAGGATATACGGAGGATAATACGTCAAGCATCTTACTTCCAACTATATTTAAGGCGACTTTTTCGGTATATTTTTAGTAACTTTTTAGAACCTGGTGGGGGACATTCGTGTTGGGCGGGAGGGCGTGTATAAAAAACTCCCCGCAGAGACGTGTCTGCGGGGAGGAAAACGAGGATGGGAGCGCGACTTAGATTGCCTCGTCCGTGTCTCCACCGGGGAAATTGGAGTCATCCGGATCGCCGAGGAGGCTTGCAGGATTCATCAGAGAGGTCTTAACCGTAAGGACCATCGCACTCGTCTGAGGCTCTAAATAAATATTCTTTTTCATGTTGGTAATTGTCTGTTATGTAATTATTCGCTAATAGAGTTATTTCACCAATTGTCCGTCCACGGTATAAACCCGTTCGCCACGGATGATATAGATTTGTCCGTCGCGCAGGATTTGAGGAGTTGGATAGCTTCCGTTTGTGTTGGGTCTACGCCTGTGGTGACGTTTGCTTTGCCTGTTTCTTCAAATAGAACGGGCATGCCGCGGTGTACGGGTGTGCCTTGCGGGGCGCCGGTGGGCTTGACGTCGAAGTAAGCACGGAAGGGCTTGAGGGCATTGCCGGTGTTGGACCAGAAGATTTTGTCATTGACTCCGACAAAGAGGTGGTGGAAATCTTCTGCACTCTCAACGCCCGGAGTGAACGGTGTATAGAGACCTTGGAAGTAAACGTCGTCGAGTTCGACTACAGCGGGTGCGGCGTTGTCCACCGTGACACCGTCGAAGTGCAGTTCGTTCAGGAGCCCTTCGTTCGTGTCGTACTTCACGAGGTAGGGATAGCCGGCTTGGATAGAGGTCACTTCCTTAATCACGATACGCAGGGCACCGCCTTCGATATGTGCGCCGATGAACTGCTTGATATGTGCGCCGTTCAGCTCGGACGAGGCTATCTGGGCTTCGTCAAGGTCGAAGGGAACGCAGAAGGTGTTGTGGCTGCCATCGCGGTAAACGGGACGAACGACGGTGACGTCATACGCATTGCCATCCGCCAACGTGTTGATGAGCGGCATCTGGTCCTCTGCCACGTCGCCGTGGAGGATAATACCACCGGACGACCATTCAGCACTGATGATACTGTTTGCTGCAATCATGGTTAAGGCATTACCGGAGAGGGAGCCGTTATCTGCTGTATAGCCGGTGCAATAAGCGTCGGTTTTATGGATATGGGACAATGCTAATGTTACCGTTTCTCCTTCTCCGCCATATACCACGTTGTTATATAGTATACCCGTTTCGGAAGCCGTAATACCGCTGACGTTATACTCCGTAAGGGTACCGCCAAGGGCTACCGTCACTTCTGCATCACCGGCGACACTATATGCGAACTTACCTTTGTGTGAGAGTCCCTTGACAATTGAGTTGCCGTCATCGTCCGTC